>NZ_AEVS01000081.1 GCF_000189255.1 Vibrio brasiliensis LMG 20546
CGTCTACTTTATTCTGTAGCAACCTTTTGGACATAAACGCGTTACGAAAAATCGAATATCAGCAATTCATGAATAACTTTTTATAAGGCAAATATTGCCAGTTAATACGCCTTCGTACTGTGCGCACTTTGCGCACTTATGTTCAATGGAACTGGTATCACATTAATTTATGAATTATTAAACTCTCACACTTTAGTGCGAGTTAATCATGAAGCATCACGAAATGACCAAAAATTACTTTTTTCGTGAATTTGAATGTGGTTTATCATTGGAGCAAACCGCTCAACTTTGTTTTAAAAGTGTGAGGACGTTCAAGGAGTGGGACAAAGGGCAAGATATACCCAAAGAATGTAAACGCCTAATGAGACTTGCTACTGGAAGGCAACTATCTATCGAGGATGATTGGAAGCAGTTCAAAATGCACCATAAAAAGTTAGAGCTACCGACAGGACAATTGGTTAGCCCTCAACAAATATTAGCAGGTATTGCGTTACTTGAAATTCAGTCTGAACTTGAGATTAAAACAACCACGAAGTTGCTAAAATATGCACGAGCCATATCTAAAATCAAATAAAAAAGGGCTCATACGAGCCCTTATACATCAGTGTTCTAACATTGATTTTAGATACGAGATAAACGGAACTTTATAGAAGTCAGGGTGATCCATGTTTGGATAAAGCGTGTTCTTCCAATATAGATTCGCATTGTAAGGCTTTCCTGCACTAATCGCTGTTTCATGGAATCGTAGTTCTTCTGGAAGTGATGTAGATTTATGTGCAGGTTCAAATGTTGTGTCATGAACACGAAGTAGTCCAACAGAATAGGTTGCCTTGTCTTCGTTAAATTGTTTACTGATTGTGCCTTGAATATGACTATCGAAAGTAGGGTTTCCATCTTTATCTACAGTAGAAATCTTTCTACCATCAGTGTCGAAAACCGTGTGGTACTTGATCTTAAACTTAGACAAGATTTTTTGATAGAAAGGAATGTTATTAACTGTTCCACAGTTTAAAATAAAGAAATCTTTAGATGTAGGAAATTCTTGCAAGTATGCTCGAGCGAGAACTTCCTCTGTAGGCCCTTCAATCAGTAAGACTTCGTCCGCATAAAAAGCCTCACAAACATAAGGATTGAAGCGTAGCATTTCATTCATTTCTTGCTTTAGTTGTTCATCAGTTGTTACGTTCTTAGCTGACTTCAAAAACTCGTTATTGATCTGATAGATGTTCGTGCCAGTAGAGTCCTTTACTAGACGAATTATTGAGGATTTTGGTTTTGAAATATCTATCATCGATGGAGAATGGGAAGCACATAAAACTTGATAAGGTAAGTCATCTTCACTCACTTTGTAGATAAGCTCTCTAAGCTCTTTTATGATTTTTGGATACAAGAACAATTCAGGTTCTTCGAATAAGACCATATAGTCTTTCTTACCTTCTTCTCGCTCAAATTTTTCCGCTACATCTTTCATTAGCAAGAGAGTGAAAATAGCGGTTCTTATCGTACCATGGCCAACTTTGTCTGAAGTTGACGGAATTGTAGAGTCAATCGAACCTTGGCTATCTAGTTTTGCAAACTCAACATTGAAGTCTTTACCTAGCTTGTTTTCGCTCCATACTAATCGATCTTTCGATTCTTTAATTTCTAAGACAGTGTCACCGAAAATTTGTGAAAAGTAGGAGTTTACAGAAGTTTGATAAGACTCTATCAAATCAGGGTTGTACATTTTAGCTTGTAATTCCTGAATTTTTGATTTGGCTTCTTCTAAAGCTACTAGATCCGCCTCCTTGAGAGTGTTCTCCGCCATGCTCTTCAAAATAGAGTTCAATATTTCTTTTGCTTCATCTTCAGTAGGCATAGCCTTAATAAAAACTGGCTGAGGGAGACAAGATTGAAAAACTCTATGTAGGCCAATACTAGCGTAGCCAATATCTTCATATAATTCGGTTTCAAAGTTGTAAGTTTGGTTAAATGCCTTAACCGTTTTACCATCTAGCTTCCAAGTCTTTCGAATCCTCATACGATCATCATTAAGAAACTTTTTGTATGACTCTTTTTGTTTGGGAGCGGCACTTTCAATTCGGACTCGATCGATAGGAAGTAAGCGAACTTCAATTTCAAACTCCATCTGATTATTAAAATCGCTTTTATAGAAGTCTTCTAAAACGGGCTTTTCATCTTTGTAGAAATGCTGATAAGCCTTTAAGAAAGTTGATTTACCAACGTTGTTCTGGCCGTAAAGAAACAATGTATTAGTATCTTCAAAGATAATTTTATTTCGTTCTAGACCGCCAGATATACCGCGAAAGTTGTTTATAGCAAAATAATTGATTTTCATAGTAAGCCAACTATGTGACGTGTTGTATATGCGAGAATACTATACAAGTTGAATAAGGTTGTCTTAAAAACATTTTTATCGTTGTGATACAACATCGTCATAAAAAAACGAACAATGACTTTCACCCCGTATTACATCTCGGGTATTAACAGCCAACAGCATGAGAAGAATGGATAACTTGTAATAGGGCAAAAGCCCATGAACAGGATGTGAATGAGTAAAGCTCTACCAAATAATGGGGCACTTCTGAGTTACGAAGTACCAACGGTGAAGATTCTGGACAGAACTTGTTATTTGTCGCGACCACTACCTATAATTGCGGTCATCACTCCAATGAGATAGCAATATACAATGATTACCCTTCACACCAACTTTGGTGACATCCAAATCGAACTCAACAAAGACAAAGCACCTGTGTCTTCACGTAACTTTAAAAAGTATTGTGAAGATGGTTTCTACAACGGCACTATTTTCCACCGCGTGATAAAAGGCTTTATGATTCAAGGTGGTGGTCTGACGGAATTGATGGATGAAAAGGAAACACGCGCTCCTATCACCAATGAGGCGAATCGCGGTTTAAAGAACGTGACTGGTACCATCGCAATGGCAAGAACGGACGCGCCACACTCTGCAACCGCGCAGTTCTTTATCAACCTTGATGACAATGACTTCCTCGATCACACGGCGAAAACTAACAACGGCTGGGGTTACGCTGTGTTTGGCAAAGTGACAGTGGGGATGGATGTAGTAAATAAGATTGCCGAGGTACATACGCTATCGCGGATGGGACATGATGATGTGCCAGCGGAGACGGTTATGATTGAACGGGTGACTGTAGAAGCATAACAAGACGCTCGATAACACTTTCAATCTTAAAAGTGCCGAATCTATGCGCAAAGGCTTAGTGTGTATAGAGAAAGGTTTTAGTAGGTTAGAGTGACATCGACAAAGCCAAGCCCAGACTAGCGGGCTTGGCTCTGTATTGTTATGCCAGTTTTAGATCGAACTGTTCACGGTACATCACCATATCTTCGATGGTCAGTACTGGCATGTTATGTAGCTTACCAAAAGCGACAATCTCAGGTGTTTTCGCCATTGTGCCGTCGGGATTGGTAACTTCACATAAAACCCCAGCAGGCTGAAGACCTGCCATTTGCATCAGGTCAATCGTCCCTTCAGTATGACCACGACGAACCAGAACGCCACCTTTGCGTGCGCGAAGTGGGAATACGTGCCCCGGGCGTGCGAGATCAGAAGGTTGAGCTGTTGGGTTGGCAGCCGTTTTAATCGTCGTTACGCGATCTTGTGCAGAGACGCCAGTGGTAACACCTACTTTGGCTTCAATTGAAACGGTAAAGGCAGTCTGGTTCGCGCTGTTGTTATTGGTCACCATTGGGGTTAGCTCCAGGCGATCGGCTTGTTCTTCAGGAAGACACAGGCAGACAATACCGCTGCATTCACGGATCATCAGTGCCATTTGTTGTGTCGTCAGTGACTCAACTGAATAGATAATATCGCCTTCATTCTCACGATCTTCATCGTCAAGAAGTAGTACACCGCGGCCTTCTTTCAGGGCCAATAGTGCTTGTTCAACGCGTGTGATTGGGTCGCCAAATTCGGCAAGTAGTGATGACTGATTCATGGTTAACTCCTAAATATCACCAGAATCAGGGCATGCATGAGCACTGCGACGAAAAAGTCACAGCCAAAACGAAAGTCACCACCATAGCTGGAGCTAAGGTAGTGTGTTTTCATTCTCTCTCATCCGGACTATAACCGTCGGCTCTGGGTTTTCACCAGATCTGCTGACCTCGACGTATCGAGCGCTCGCGGGCTCACCTCAAACTCCAAACATGGCTGAGGAATACCGCCGGTGGGGAATTTCGCCCCGCCCTGAGAATAAATTAAACGTTTGCTAATATAGCGGGGGGAATTGTATCGGTTCTGATAGGAAAATCAATCTTCTGGCTTGCGCGACCCCTCAGTCTGAATAACTCACCAGTTCCACTTATGGCTGGAGGGGCAGAGCTTGTATCTCAAGCCCTTCGTTGCGCACATCGACAGTAGCAAAATAGATGTTTTGCGGATCACCGTAATGTCTGAACGAGAAGTGATAGACCTCTGCCGGAGCCCAAAGTACCTCGTTCTTAATCGGTTTGATGCCGTAACCATCTTGCTGATACAACTCGGTTGAAGTGACACCAAACAGGGCCGCTCTGCGCTGTGATTCCCTGTCGACCGTAGGTTCTACAGAGGGATTGCTTGGATAAGAAGTCCCGTTAAAACGCATAGAACGGTAAGCTCCGTTACTCCAGACAATAAAATCCTGCCAGCCATTTTGGTAACTGTCGGTGAGTAACACTGGCTTTTTCACTGAGGTTAAGCGGTTGATCACCTTGCCTGAGTGGTCAAAAATCACGGCACTACACCCGCCGCTACCGCAAAACGAGCGATGGCGAATAAGCACAAAATGCTCCATGTGACCGTCACTGTTGAGATCCGCACTGCCACGTTCGTAGTTTATGGTCTCAAGTTGCTCTGAAGCTTGCTGAGCCGAAAATATGCCAGAATCACGCAGCCATTTGGCTATAGTCTCATCGTCAACCTCACTGGAAGATTGAGTGGATTGACAGCCAAACAGAGAGAGTGAACTGACGACAACAAGTCCCGACAAGATGCGATTATTCATTGGATAGTACTCTGCGCTCTATTGTTGTTATCTAGATAGTATATGCGCAATAGTGAGCATCAGCAGATAAACGGACGGATTTATCGTCGTTGAGAGAAGATAAAAAAAGCCAACGACTGAGCGTTGGCTTTGAAATTGGGTTTGACTAGCGCCTTAGCCGTAGGCAACGCTTGGGAACCAAAGCACCAGCTGAGGCCAGACAACCAGACAGACTAGGGCGAAAAGCTGGATGACGATAAACGGGATCACACCGCGGTAGATGTCTTTCAGCGCTACGCCCTCTGGACACACCCCTTTGAGATAGAACAAAGCAAAACCTACTGGTGGCGTGAGGAAGCTTGTTTGTAGTGCCATCGCGACCAGCATTACAAACCAAACCAGACTCGGGTTATCGACTACGCCATGACCATCAAGTTCAATCCCCAGGCTGGCGATAACAGGTGCCAGTAGTGGCAGAGCAATCAGAGTGATTTCAATCCAGTCGAGGAAGAAACCCAGTAAGAACACGATCATCAGAATGAAAGCGATAATTCCATAAGGGCCAAATGGTAATCCACTTAGAAAAGATTCAATCAGTTCATCGCCACCTAATTCTCGCAGAACCAGCGCAAAACAAGATGCACCGAGGAAAATCATAAAGATATAAGCGGTGGTGCCATATGAAGCTAGTAACACCTCTTTGAGCACTTTAAGGTTGAGCTTCTTGTTATAAGCAGCAAGCAGAGTCGCGCCCAGAGCGCCAATTCCAGAGGCTTCGGTTGGTGTTGCCACGCCGGTAAAGATCGAACCCAGTACGCAGAAAATCAGCATCACGGTCGGCGTGATATCTTTGAAAACCTGCAAGATCAGACTCCAGTCAACCGGTTCAACATCCTCAGGCACTGGTGCTTTATGAGGGTTCATTTTACCGATAACCAGAATGTAGAGGATGTAAAGCGTGCCGAGTAACAGGCCTGGCATAATTGCACCCATAAACAGGTCGCCCACCGACAGGCCAAGCTGGTCAGCCATAATCACCAGCATGATAGAAGGTGGCAACAGAATACCCAGTGTGCCCGCCGATGCAACGGTGCCCAGAGCAAGGGGGAGGTGGTAGCCCTGACGCATCATACTTGGCAGCGACATTACGGTTAGTAGAACAACCGATGCGCCTATGATCCCGGTAGAGGCGGCCAGGATAATACCAATCGCCATGACTGTGATCGCAAGACCACCATGGACTTTGCCAAACAGGGCTTGCATCGAAGACATTAGCTTTTCTGCGATACCGGATTTATCGAGCATATTGCCCATAAAAATGAACATTGGTAGCGCAACCAGAATCCAGTTATCCATGATTTTATAGATACGGTTCACCACCAGACCCAGACTGGTGTAATCAAGCCCGGTAAAGGTATCGAGATAAATATCGGCAAAGTAACCGACTGCGGCGAACACGACTCCTATCCCACCCAACACATAGGCGACAGGAATACCAGTGAACAACAGTAGAATAAACGAGCCAAACATGGCGATAACGATCCACTCATTTGCTTCCATGATCAGCTCCTTTAGAAAGGGTTTCAATATTGCGTAAGATTCGGGCAATCATCGACAGCAGTAACATGCTAAAACTCAGTGGAATAACACTCTTGATCAACCAGCGATATGGCAGACCGGAAGGCGACGCTGAGCTCTCGTTCACACGCCAGGACTCATAGGCAAAGTCATACGAGTGAAGGATGACAACCACAACAAAAGGGATAGCGAGAAAAGTCAGGCCGACAATATCGACGATGGCTTGCTTGCGCTGAGAAAATTTGTGATAGAAAAGGTCAACTCGAACATGCAGATTGCTGACTTGAGCGTAAGCGGTACCAAACATAACCGCTGTGGCGTAGAGGTGCCATTGCAGCTCTTCGAAGGCAATCTGACCGTTAGAAAAGACTTTACGTAGTACCACCTGAACAATGATCACCGCAACGAGAGCGAGATTGGTCCAGGCCAGAAAGCGGCTGGCAGTGACAATCGCTTTCTCAATATGGCAGTACATAGGGATAGTGGGGGTAGAATATAACACCTTGCTCATTGGCAACTCCTTACAACCAATGGCCGACAATCTCTGCCGGCCAACAGGTCCAATTCACATCAGGTTATTGGTTTTGCGTTTCACGAGGTAGGAAGCCGTTTGAAGCCCAAAGCGCGTAGCCTTCACGGAACTTACTCAGGTCACTCCAAACTTTATCGAAGAATGGATCGGCGGTTTTCTTCTCATCCACCACTTCTAGCCAGGTGTTTTTAAACAGGCTTAGCATTTCATCGTTCCAATAGCGGATCTCAACGCCATTTTGCTTGGCTTTTTCCATCGCTGCGTACTGTAGTGCTTCACCCTCGGCAATTGAGTAGGTCATGGTAGCCATACAAGTTGTTTCGATCGCAGATTGCTGAGTCGGGCTCATCTTGTTCCAGGTATCTTTGTTGATCAGCAGTTCAAATACTGTCGACTGTTGGTGCCAGCCAGGGAAGTAGTTGTACTTGGCTACTTTGTGGAAGCCTAAGCGTTGGTCAATCGCAGGTTGAGAGAACTCAGAGGCATCGATTGCTCCCTTCTCCAGTGCGCCGAAGATCTCACCACCCGGCAGCTGAACGGTACCTACGCCCAGCTTCTCCATAACGGATGCACCCAGACCGAAGAAACGCATGTTGAGGCCCTTAAGATCTTCTGGTTTTTCTATCGGTTTACGGAACCAGCCAGAGGTTTCCGGTGAAATGATGGCACACGGAGTGACCTTAACGTTGTAGCCACCCTGGTCGTACATTTCCTGATAAAGTTTCAAGCCATTGCCAAAGAATAGCCACGCCATGTATTCACCCGCTTCCGGTCCAAATGGAACCGCAGAGAACAGTGCTGAAGCTGGCAATTTGCCTTGCCAGTAACCTGCCGTAGAGTAACCAGAGTTAACCTTACCGGTTGATACTGCATCAAGGATCTCCGCAGGATTAACTAACTTGCCCGGTTCATAGATCTTCATCTTGATCGTGCCACCGGATGTTTGAGTAATGTGGTCGGCATACCACTGAATAGGTGTACCCAAAGCTGGTAAGTGGCTACCGAAAGCAATCGGAGTCTTAAGTAGGACTTTCTTATCGGCTGCCTGAGCGGTCACTGAAAGACCTGTCGCGGTGATCGCCAGTGCAGTAGCAAGAGCGGCTTTCTTAAGGTTCATGGGGTATCTCCTTGTTAGACTGAGTTCCTTGTCAATATTGAGAAATGTGAACGTCGCGTAGTAAATTGTGTTAATGCGATGTTACATTTGAGCCTAAGTTTAGAGGGGGGATTTATTGCTCTCTATTGGGGATATTGCGCAAATTTTGTCGGTAGAAAGTGCAAATTTCCGCACAAAATATCAGTAAAACTACGTACACGGCCGGACGCGAATATGGGATTTGTCAGTAATAGAAGACTCACAATTAATATCATTTTACTATCAATAGTGCCTCTGATAGTGGTGGTGGTTATTGTTGCGAGTTTACTATTTAGTCAAGCAAAACAGTTGGTTGGAGAACAGGTTCAATTGACGCGTGATAATGTTCTGGCGGTAAAGAAGCAAGAGCTAAAGCAGTACGTAGAAATGGCAGTCAAAAGCATCGAGCCTTACTACTCAGATGACACCCTTACTCCCGAACTTGCTCAGCAGATTGTTATCGAAAAGTTGAGCCAGCTCACGTATGGCAGCGACGGATACTTCTTTGCATATACTTGGGATGGTGATGCACTGGTGCTACCGTACCAACCTGACCGGATAGGTAAAAACTGGTGGCAAGTGGAAGATGTTCAGGGTAAGAAGCTACTGCAAGAGCTGATTATTGCGGGTAAAAATGGCGGTGGTTTTGTTGATTACTTATGGCATAAGCCGTCGAAGAAAGAGCCGCTACCAAAACTCAGTTACGCTGTTTCACTGGACAAGTGGCAGTGGATGATTGGTACCGGTGTCTACCTTGATGATATTGAACGCCAGATAACCCATATGCGTAGCGGATTTGACCAGAGTGTCGGTAAGAGTACCACTGCACTTTTTGGTGTGATGTTTGTCGCGGTTACCGTTATTGCAGCGCTAGGCGCATCGCTAAACCTCAATGTCAGACGCTTGGCAAACCAGCAACTCAGTATCTTAAATCAGCAAATTATCGACTCGCAGGAGAACGAGCGTCGTCGTGTTTCTCGTGAGTTACATGATGGTGTTAACCAACTGCTGGTGGCGGCCAAATATCGCTTAGACAATGTCAGTCAGGAAAGCGATGAACAGATAAAGGATATCGAGCTTGATGCCAGTAAGGTCGCTCTGGAGCAGGCGATCGTCGAATTGAGAAGAATTTCACGCGACTTACGGCCACCGCAACTGGATGACTTGGGGCTAGTGGCTGGCATTGAGGCCTACATCAATGAGCTGCGTGATCGCACCCAGTTAGAGTTGGTATTTGAGCATGACATAGAGGGCGAGGAGTTTTTGCCAGAAGTGGAAACGACCTTATACCGGGTAGTGCAGGAAGCGCTGCACAATGTTGAAAAGCATGCTCAGGCTCAAGGCGTGGACATCATTATGCAGCGTGAAGGGCACATGTTGATCCTGACTGTTAGCGATGACGGCGTTGGAATCCCGGCCAAAAAACTCAAGTCCGGTAAGAGAAAGCAGCCGATCCTCGAACATATGGGTTTGCAGAATATGAAGGAGAGGATTCAGGCGATTGGTGGCACGTTTGTTGTCACCAGTGAACAGGGAGAGGGCACGGAAGTGCGTGTAAGCTTAAACATGGAGTTTGTATGATTAGACTAATACTCGCCGATGATCATCGATTGATGCAGGACGGGCTAAAGTCAAGACTGGAAAGGGAAGACAATCTGGAAATACTTGCCTGTGTCGGTACAGGCACTGAGGCGCTGGAAAGTACCTTATCGCTTAAACCGGATGTATTGTTGCTCGACATTAATATGCCTCAGCTTAACGGTATTGAAGTGTTGCAGAAGCTAGAAAAAAGCGGCTGTCAGACCGCGGTCATTATGCTCTCTATGCATGATAGTCGTGATTATGTGGTCCGTTCGGTGAAATCTGGTGCTAAGGGCTATGTGCTGAAAGATGTAGGCTCTGAAGAGTTAGTGATGGCAATCAATCAGGTCGCTCAGGGACGTTCCTATTTATGTCCTCAGGCGTCCGACCGATTACTTGAGCAGTTAAATGAAAAGCCACAGCCGAAAGACGATACGTTATCTAAGCGAGAGTCCGATGTTCTGAAAGAGATCGTTAATGGCTCAGGCAACAAAGAGATCGCGGATTCACTGCATATCAGTGTCAGGACGGTGGAAACTCACCGTTTAAGAATCAAGAAAAAGCTCGGAGCTACCTCTACAGCCGCACTGGTTAAGTTAGCTTTACAAAAAGGTTTAGTGAACTGATGGCGAGCAACCTGTTATCGAGTCGTCAGCCGATCTTAGACAAGATCGTGTTCTTTTGCGCCGTGATACAAACAGGCTCTTTTCGCCTTGCTTCAGAGCAGCAGGGTATCTCAGCGGCGGCGGGCAGTCGCTGGGTCAAAGAGCTTGAAGAGACGATGTCTGTAGAGCTTATCAAACGCAGTACCCGACAACTTGTCGCAACTCAGGCGGGCCAGTTACTCTATGAGCGCTTCTCCCCGCTGCTTCCTGATATCAACAGCCTGTGTGAAGAGGTACAAAATCTTGCCGAGCAGCAGCAAGGCGAGATTCGCATCTCCTCGACACCTCTGTTCGCGCGGCAATATCTGACTAAGATAGTCGCAGAATATATGCAGCTCCATCCGCAAGTCCATTTCAAAATATTTATTGAAGCGGGGTCGTTTGATCCATTAAAAGTCGACTTCGCTTTTCGTGCTAGTGCCAGCTATCAGGGTGAGTTGCAAAATGACTCGTTACTGGTAAGAAAACGGCTGTTGCGTGAACCGCTCTATCTTTGTGCTTCAGGCGCCTATCTGACTGAACATGGTACGCCGACCAACCCCGATGAATTGAGTATGCACCGTTGCCTTTATGCACGGACGCTGGTGGGAGGGAATCGCTGGTGTTTTGAGCGTGATGGTGAGATGGCAATGGTGACCATTCGCGACACGTTAGAATGCGACAATAGTGAAATGCTGCTCGACTTGGCGATGGAAAATGCGGGCGTTGCCTATCTGCCTCACTCGTTGGTCAGTCAACAGCTTGCTAGTGGAGAGCTACAGCACATCATGCAGGACTATCAGTGCGCCAGTTTCGATATTGACCTGTTTTTCCGTCCACGAACGCCAATGCCAGAGCGATGTAGTGGTTTTAAGCAATACCTCTACCAGCGAGTGGCTGAGCTTCAGCAATAATTTCATTTATGAAATTCACAATCTCTATTTGTGCAATTAACAATCTGCCCATCACGAACTAAGCTGAATGAACGGTAAAGGGAAGGTAACTAAGGAAGGTTTAAGTGGTCAGCCAATTAACAGCGGATCAGGCAGCAGAATGGATTGAAGATGGTGATGCGGTCCTTCTGGGCGGCTTTATTGGTAGTGTTGTGCCGGAAGCTATTGAACGGGCCATTGGTCAACGATTTGCCCGCACTCAAACACCGAGAGACTTAACCCTAATGTTTGCGGCTGGGCAGGGTGATGGACAGGGACGAGCAGTAAACCATTTAGCGCAGCAAGGCTTAGTCACACGAGCGATTGGAGGACACTGGGGGTTGGTGCCAAAACTGCAGCAACTCGCTGTCGATAATCTGATTGAAGGCTACAACTTACCTCAGGGCATTATTTCTCATTTGCTGCGCGACACTGCGGCGGGTAAGCCGGGCACCATCAGTAAAGTTGGGCTGGGGACTTTTGTCGATCCACGTATTGAAGGTGGAAAAATCAACGCGGTAACCAAACAAGATTGGGTAGAGGTGATTGACCTGTTCGGTGAAGAGCATCTGTTCTACCACAAACTGCCGGTTAATGTTGCCATCTTGCGCGGCACGAATGCCGATGACAACGGCAATATCACCATGGAAGATGAATGCCTGATCGTTGAAAGCCTTGCCGCGGCACAGGCTGCAAAAAACAACGGCGGCAAGGTGATTGTTCAGGTTAAACAAGTTGTTTCAGCTGGTCAGTTAGACCCCCACGCCGTCAAAATCCCCGGTATTTTTGTCGATGCTGTGGTGGTGTGCGAAGACCCGAGTGAACATATGCAGACCTTCGCTACTATGATGAACCCTGAATTTGTTGGCATCGAATGTGAGCGCGATGCTCGACAGACAAATAAATCGTTAAATGAATTTGCCAGGTTAGATGCGAAAACCATTATCGCCCGTCGTGCTGCAATGGAACTTGAAGCTGACTCGATTCTTAATCTCGGTATAGGGGCGCCGGAATACATTGCCGATGTCGCCCAGCAGGCCGGAATCCTTGATCAGTTTACTCTCACCGTAGAGCCTGGAGCGGTAGGAGGGACACCCCAGAGTGGCCTTGACTTTGGTGCTTCAAGGATGCCGCAAGCGATCATTGGTCAGGATCAAATGTTTGATTTCTACGATGGTGGTGGTGTCGATCAGGCCTTTCTTGGTCTGGCTCAGTGTGATGGCAAAGGGGATATTAATGTCTCCCGCTTTGGCAGCAAGATTGCCGGTTGTGGCGGGTTTATCAACATCACGCAGAATGCCAAAAAGGTTTACTTCTGCGGCACTTTTACCGCTCAAGGGTTGAAAGTAGAGGTACAGGAGCAGCAACTGATGGTCACGAATGAAGGTCGGCAGCAGAAGTTTATCGATCAGGTCGAACAAATCACCTTTAGTGCCCTGCAGGCGGTAAGTAACAGCAAACCGGTTATGTATATCACCGAACGAGCGGTGTTTCGTTTAACCAGCGCTGGACTAGAGTTAACAGAAATTGCTCCTGGCATTGATTTGGAGCGGGATATTTTTCAGCAAATGGCATTCAGACCACAGGTGAGTTCGTCACTAAAAATTATGGATAGTGCCATCTTTCAAACACAATTTAAGCTCAAAATGAGCAAGGACGAGCGATAAACGTCGTCTCAATTACGTCAGTTAAATGTTTCGTTGTACACAAGGATAAGGACATGTTTGACAATAAAATCTGTATTGTGACCGGTGCTGCCCAAGGCATTGGTCGCGCTATTACCGAACGCTTTGCTCAAAACGGAGCACAATGCGTATACGCCGTCGATATGAATGCACAAGGGTTAGCTGAAGCATTTCAACACCATGATAATGTTGAAGCTGTGACATTGAATATCTGTGACCGTCAGGCTATTGAAGCGTTTATCGCCGAAGTGAGAAGCCGCTACTCAAGAGTCGATGTGCTGGTGAATAACGCTGGTGTCACCCGTGATGCTTTGATTGAAAAGATGACAGAGCAAGAGTGGGATTTTGTTATTGACGTTAACCTAAAAGGTGTCTTCAACCTTACTCAGGCGGTAGCACCCCTGATGATAGAAAACAACGCAGGTTCGATTGTCACGATGTCCTCGGTCGTCGGTACAGACGGTAACATCGGTCAGACCAACTACGCTGCTTCTAAAGGGGGCGTGATTGCGATGACGAAGAGCTGGGCCAAAGAATTCTCACGAAAAGGGGCGCAGGTTCGTGCCAACTGTGTTGCTCCCGGATTTATTCAGACGCCAATGACCGAGAATCTGCCGGAAAAAGTACTCGATTTGATGAAACAGAAAACGCCACTTGGACGTATGGGTACGACTGAAGACATTACCAACGGAGTTGAGTTTCTCGCCAGTGATAAGTCGAGCTTTATCACTGGGCAGGTATTAAAAATTGATGGTGGGTTGGTGCTGTAGGATGAGTAATAAAGTTTACATTGTTGCCGCAAAACGTACGCCAATTGGATCTTTTCTTGGCGGTTTAAGCTCAGTGTCCGCAGTTGATTTAGGCGCCATTGCGATTAAAGCAGCGTTAGAGCAGGGGGGTATTGATGGGGCTGATATAGATGAAGTGATTGTCGGTAATGTGCTTGGCGCGGGACAGGGGCAAGGCGTAGGTCGACAGGCCGCAATTCATGCCGGAATCCCGGCAACCACTCCAGCCTATACGCTCAATATGATCTGTGGCAGTGGTATGAAAACCCTGCTTAATGCGGTTAACTCAGTTCGTACGGGTGATGCCAATCTGGTCGTGGCGGCTGGTACCGAAAGTATGAGTAATGCGCCATTTGTCGTTGATGGCCAAAGTCGCTCTGGGCATAAAATGGGCAACATGACCCTGACCGACACCATGCTCAAAGATGGATTAACCGATGCGTTTGCCGATTTCCATATGGGCATTACCGCGGAAAACATCGCTAAGCAGTACGCCATTAGCCGCGAGGAGCAGGATCAGTTTGCTTTGCGAAGTCAGCACCGGGCCGAGCAGGCGATTACCACTGGACGTTTCGAGCAGGAAATTGTTCCGGTTACGATTAAATCACGTCGTGGAGAAACGACATTGAATCAGGACGAGCATCCAAGATTTGGTGCGACTATTGAAAGTCTGGCAGGGCTGCGACCTGCATTTGATAAGCAAGGCTCGGTGACGGCAGGTAACGCGTCTGGCATCAATGATGGAGCAGTCGCCTTGATCGTAGCCAGTGAGCAGGCGGTAAAGCAGCATGGTCTTACCCCGCTGGTTGAAGTGGTTGCCACGGGGCAGGGTGGTGTTGAACCTGAAGTCATGGGGCTTGGTCCCGTTCCGGCGGTTAAACAAGCGTTGTGTAGAGCTGGAATGGAATTAGAGCAGATCCAGCGATTGGAGCTTAATGAGGCGTTTGCGGCTCAGGCTATTGGCGTTATTAAAGGACTGTCCGAGCAGCATCAGCTGAATCAAAGCTGGTTTGACGATAAAACCAATCTTAATGGTGGCGCGATTGCACTTGGGCATCCGATAGGCGCTTCAGGGGGACGAATCGTAACTTCGCTGATTTATGAGATGCTGCGTTCTGACACTCAGTTAGGGCTGGCTTCCCTTTGTATTGGGGGCGGCATGGGTACGGCGGTCATATTACGACAAGTTAGCTGATAAAAAGCAAAGCCAACTCATGTGAGTTGGCTTTGTTGTTTTAGCCCTTTATCAGACCGGAGTCTCGCAGGGCAATGGTTCTACTTTTACTGCCGCGACTTTAAACTCAGGTATCTTCGCATGAGGATCGGTCGCAGTTGTTGTCAGCCTGTTGACTGGTGATTCAACAAAGTGGAACGGAATAAAAATCACCCCTTGCTGAATGCGTTTGGTGACAAACGCATCTATCTCAATCTCACCCCGGCGGGTTGATACTTTAAGGCGTTGGCCGTTGGATATACCCAATGCTTCGGCATCCTGCACGCTAATCATTGCTCTCGGTCCGGCGAGGTTGTCCAACCCTTTGGTCTTACGAGTCATGGTTCCGGTGTGGAACTGCTCTAATACGCGTCCCGTTGTGAGTACCAGCGGGTACTCTTCATCTGGGAGCTCTGCCGCGTAGCGGAAAGGGACGCCAACCATCTGACCTTTACCCCGGGTGAACTGAGTCTGGTGCATGATGCGAGTACCGTTAGGGTTGTTCTTATTGCTTGGCCACTGAACCCCTTCTGGAGTAATCGCTTCCCAACGCAAACCTGCATATTGAGGGGTAACCCTAGCGATTTCAGCGGTAATGTCTGATACCTGTTGATAGTGCCAGTCACTGCCCATCGCGTTCGCGATCTGTTGGATAATCCACCAATCCTCTTTCGCTTCACCAGGCGCTTTCACGGCCGCATTAATACGCTGAACCCGTCGCTCTGTGTTGGTGAAGTGACCGGATTTTTCGGCAAATGAGCACGAAGGCAAGACAACATCGGCATACTGAGCGGTTTCAGTGAGGAAGATGTCCTGAACCACTAAGAAGTCGAGCGCTTCAAGGCCTTCGATTACGTGAGCCTGATTAGGGTCACTCAATACTGGGTTTTCGCCCATGATGTAGAGACCACGTACTGAGCGCTGGCAGGCTCCATCGATGATTTCAGTCAGTGTTAAGCCCGGTTCTGACGGTAAGTAATTGGCATTCCATTCAATAGCAAACTTCTGGCGAATCATCGGGTTGTAGACTTTCTGATAACCAGGGTAGCTATTTGGCAGTGCGCCCATATCGCAGGCGCCCTGGACATTAGACTGACCACGCAGTGGGTTAATGCCACCCCCTTCAATTCCGATATTGCCACACAACAGCTGAAGGTTAGCCACTGAGCGAACGTTATCGTGTCCGGTAGTATGTTGAGTGATGCCCATCGAGTAATAAATCGCAGTTCGTTCCGCTGTACCTATCATTCGTGCCATGGCAAAGATGTCTTCGCCACGAACCCCGGTTACCAGCTCGACTTTATCCAACGCGTACGCCGGTGACATCACTTCTTGGAGAAGGGTATCGAAGCCATCTACCCGTTCTTCGATGTACTCCTGATCGTACCAACCGTTTTTGATGATTTGCTGCATAATACCGTTCAGCAACATTACATCGGTGCCCGGGCGGTGAGCAAGATAGAGCTGGGCATGATCCGCCATATCAATGCGTTTTGGATCGGCAACAATCAGGCGGGCGCCATGATGGCGAATCGCTTGTTTGATATGCGAGGCAATAATCGGGTGAGCTGACGTCGTGTCCGAACCTATGATGAAAATTACATCTGAGTGTTTAATACTCGGGATGTCATTGGTCATGGCACCACTACCCAGTGAGGCTTCCAGACCTGTTACACTTGAGGCATGGCAGAGACGAGCACAGTGATCGACGTTATTGGTGCCCAGTTCACGGCGAATAAACTTCTGGAAGGCGTAGTTGTCTTCGTTGGTGGTTTTGGCTGAAGAAAATCCTGCTAACGCGTTGCCACCGAAATCTTGTTTAATGGTGGAGAACTTATTCGCGATAAGCTCAATGGCTTCTTCCCAGCTTGCAGGTTGTAACCAACCATCTTTACGGATCAATGGCGCGGTTAAGCGCCCTTCATCGCCAACAAAGTCGAAACCGAACCGGCCTTTAACACACAGCATGCCCTGATTCACTGGTGAGTGCGCTCCGGTGACACGGCGAATACGGTTAGCCTTCTCGTCAACGTGCATGGTTAGCTTACAGCCAACCCCACAGTAGGTACATATGGTGTCGACCTGTTTAAGCTGTTCTTCGCGTCCTTGTGAACGGTCGCGGCTGTCGACCATAGCGCCGGTCGGGCAAGCCTGAACACAGGCGCCGCATTGGACACACTTAGAGTCGCCCATCAGAATCCGACCACTGCGACTTGAGCCAAAATGAGGCCTGTCATCCGGTCTAAGCGCCGGACGCCCATTCTGGTCGTGAACGAAGTTGAGAATGCCGTGGACAGCCTGCTCACTGCACGCTTGAATACACTGACCACAACTGATGCAGCGGTTTGCGTCGAACTCAATAAATTCTGAGCTGCGATCGACAGTGAACTTATGGCGTGAATCTTTGCCACGTAACTCGAGCCAGTCCTGATGATCTTTGACATCGACGGAATGGCTAAACTCCTGCTGCGCTCCGTATTCGGTTGAGTAGTCGCGGAGATCACAGCTGGTATTAGCCTGACAGCCACACTCAAGGCAGCGCGCTGCCTCTTTGATTGCGTGTTCATTATCGAAACCGAGTTCGACTTCATCAAAGCTTTGTTCGCGCTGAGCTGGCGTTAGTTCAGGCATGATACTTCGCGCCACTTTTTGCAAGTTGTCAAAGTGAAGCGGATCGACCTGAGCAAGCTTCTGCTCCTTACGTGAATTGAACGCTGGCGCAGGCATCTCTGCCATATCACCATTAAGGAACAGGTCGATGGCTTTTGCGGCAATTCGACCATCACCGACCGCCTCTACTGCTGTGGCTGGACCGCGGCGGAAATCACCGATACTGAAGATGTTTCCGGTACCCGTGTGCATGGTTTGATCATTTGACTGTGAAGTGTTCCAGCGTGTGAGTGGAATCGATAATGAATCTTTTTCGAGGAAGCTCAAATCCGGCTTTTGTGACACAGCGGCAATCACAGTATCAAACTCTTGAGTGAAGAACTCACCAGTGGCTTCAGGTCTGCGGCGGCCAGAGGCATCGGGTGCACCTAATGCCATACGCTCGAGACGTACTTGTTGCACACGGCCGTCTGGGCCGGCAATGTTTTGTGCAGGATTGGTTAAAAACAGAAACTGTACACCCTCGTGCTCTGCTTCTTCGATTTCATAATCTTCTGCTGGCATTTCTTCGCGGGTACGACGATAGATGATAGTGGTCTCGGCGCCGGTGCGACGTGCGGTGCGCGCACAATCTATGGCGGTATTACCACCACCAATCACAGCAACTTTATTGCCCGTGGTGTAGTGTTGTTCGGTGACATAGTCTTTGAGGTAGTCGACACCTAAATAGCAGCCTCCGAGGTCACTACCCGGATACGTCATTTCGACCGCCAGTGATGCGCCAACGGCCAGACAAACAGCGTCGTAATTTTCACTGAGCTGCGAGAGAGTAAAATCATCGCCCAGCTTCTGTTTGGTTTTGATCTGCATACCATTACGGCACATCAACTCGATCTCTTTATCCAGGATCGATTTCGGTAACCGGTATTCTGGGATCCCGTAACGTAACCAGCCGCCTGCTTTTGGCATCGACTCGAATACCGTCACGTCATAGCCTTCATTGGATAGATAGTATCCGGCTGTTAGTCCACCTGGGCCACTTCCTACTACCGCAATCGAAAGGCCTTTAGCGTCTTTTTTCTCAGGTACGTAAGCTTCCTGCGCCGCGAGGTCTGCATCTGCGGCGTGTCGTTTAAGCTGACGGATAGCAATGGATTCGTCGACCAATGAACGGCGACATTCACTTTCACAAAATGCCGGGCAGACGCGGCCAATGGAGAGTGGCATTGGCAGGGTACGTTTGATGACTTCTATCGCTTTTTGATGATCGTTTTGGGCGATAAAGTAGAGATACGATTGAATGTCCACACCGGCAGGACAGGCGGTTTTACATGGTGCTTCGCAGTCAGCATAGTGATCTTGCATGATTTTGTTGAGTGCCTGACGACGGTGTTCACTCAATTGCTCTGACTGGGTTTTTACATTGAGACCACGGTAGACCTGCAGTTCGCACGCGCGTTGGGTGCCGCCACTTTCTACTTCGACGACACAGAGATCACAAGGTACCTTGGCGTTGGATTTGTTTAGTCCACACAGTGAAGGGATCTCGACTCCACATACTTTTGCTGCTTCTAGTAGGGTTGAACCCTCTTCCACAATCCGATATTTACCGTCAATTACGATTTCTATCATAAGACCCTCACAGCGTATTTTTAAAGCCTTACATTTTATAAGGATAACACCTAGCAAGGAAAGTTCGTGTGACAAAAAACGCATTATGTGGCTATTTATTGTCCAGTTCAGACTTTGAGCTCCCTGCTAATTTACCAATATGCGCTCTTGCTCCCACTGGTTAGTTGATTCTTATCAATACATGCCTGATACACCTCTTTAGGGGTATATATAACCCTACAAACAGTGTTGAAAATATCCGTATTATCTTTGCGGTTGCTATGCTTACCATAGAGCTGTGCATTGCCAAACCGCTGGTGTGCGAGGAAGTGAGTCATGAGTGGGTTTAAAACGAAAACGTCGCAAAGCCGTCGTCGGTTCTTACGCGATGCTGCGCGTACCGCGGCAGGCGTTGGGGCCGCCGCTACTGTTCTGGGTTTGCAGTCAATGCAAAGTCAGGCACGAGATGGTGCCGGAGTGCCGATTCGACCACCGGGTGCCTTGCCTAAAGGTGAATTCGAAAAAGCGTGCGTTCGCTGTGGCTTATGTGTCCAGGCCTGTCCTTATGACACTTTGAAACTGGCGACTCTATTATCATCGGTAGAGTCAGGAACGCCCTATTTCACCGCTCGCGATATTCCATGTGAAATGTGTGAAGACATTCCTTGTGTACCAGCCTGTCCTAGTGGGGCACTGGACCCCAATCTGACCAACATCGATGATGCGCGCATGGGTACCGCAGTGCTAATTGACCACGAAAGCTGCCTTAACTGGCAAGGTTTGCGCTGTGATGTTTGCTATCGTGTCTGTCCGTTGATTGATGAAGCCATTACCCTTGAACATGTCCGTAATGAGCGAACTGGCTATCACGCCAAACTGATCCCAACCGTTCATTCCGATAAATGTACTGGCTGTGGCAAGTGTGAAGAAGCGTGTGTCACCGAAGTGGCAGCAATCAAGATAATCCCTACTGAACTGGCTAAAGGTAAGATGGGCGCTCACTATCAGCTGGGGTGGGAAGAGATTAACAAAACCCTGGAGAACAGTGCGCCCGAAGTGCCGACCGAAGCATTAGAAACGTTGGGAGGTAAGTTGTAATGGCTAAGAACCTAGCACAGAATGCCGGTAAAGATGCGATACGAGAACTTGGCTGGTGGCGAGCTCACCGCTTTTTGCTCCTGCGTCGTTTATGCCAGTTACTGATTGTGATTTTGTTTATGGCGGGTCCGACGCTCGGTGTCCTCAAAGGCAATTTATCCTCAAGCAATTTGTTTGATGTCGTTCCTATGAGTGATCCTTTAATCGTGATGCAAACCCTAGCCGCCGGGCATTTACCGGAAGCTACCGTGCTGATCGGCGTAATCGTTGTGGTGGCTTTCTACGCGGTGTTAAGCCCAAGAGCTTTTTGTGGCTGGGTATGCCCGCTCAATGTAGTCACAGATTTCGCTGCTTTTTTGCGTCGCAAACTCAAACTTAAAACCAGTTTTCGTTGGTCAGCTAACATTCGTTATTGGCTGATTCCCGTATTACTGCTTGGTAGTGCATTGTCGGGCAGCGTGTTATGGGCTTGGATAGATCCGGTGGCGGCACTTCATCGTGGACTCGTGTTTGGTTTTGGCGCTGGCTGGGTATTGATTGCCTTAGTTTTCCTGCTCGATCTGCTGTTGGTAGAACATGGTTGGTGTGGTCATTTATGCCCGCTTGGTGCGACTTACGGTGTGATTGGCCGCAAAAGCCTGCTGCGAGTGGTCGCGGTTGAGCGCGAGAAGTGCACCAAGTGTATGGATTGTTATTACGTTTGCCCTGAACCCGAAGTGCTTCGTCAGCCGCTAAAAGAGGGTGACCGTCGGGTGATGGATCAAAACTGTATCAGTTGTGGTCGCTGTATTGATGTCTGCGCTGAGAAGGTGTTTGAGTTTAAAAATCGCATTTCAGTCAAACAGATCGACTGAAGATAGCACTTTCATCTGCCATGGCTGTCTTTCGTTGGGCAGCCATGCAACCTGATGCTTTTGTATTTGCTCTGCGGCTAAAAGTTAGCCTATAATGCCCCCATCATTTCTTCAGGAGATTACGCCAATATGAATAACTAACACCTGTTATCCATTTTTACATTGTTGTTCGGATTTCACAGGGTTAGTCGGCGTAGCTTCGTCACTGCTTATTATCAAGCATAATTCTCTAAACATAATTGAATTAAACGTTCCTTAGCACCATCGGGATCGATCCATTTATACCTTGCTACGCCTAATCCTGTTGCACAGGAGGCAAGTTATGCCAGTAATACAAGCAAATAAAATCAGTTATCAGTTCGACAGCGGAGAGCGACTGTTTGATGACATCTCATGTTCACTTGTGGCGACAAGAGTCGGCCTGGTTGGGCGAAATGGAGTCGGTAAATCGTTGTTTGCATCGATTCTGACTGACAAAGTCCAGCCATCGTCTGGCAGCGTAATGCTCAATGGCACACTCGCCAGTTATAGCCAGTTACCATCACAACTTTTATCCAGTTCGATCACGGTCGCTCAGTTTCTCGGTTATCAAGAGAAGCTGGACGCAATACAGCGGATAGCGTCGGGAGATTGTGATAGCAAGTGGTTCGACATTGTTGGTGATGACTGGGGGCTTGAGCATCAGTTGAGCCAGCAGCTAACAGAGTTAGGTTTACCACCCCAAGTGACGTTTCCCTGCCATTTATTGAGTGGAGGGCAACTGGCTCGCTTACAGTTGTGGAAGTTGTTTAATAGTCAGTTTGACCTGTTGGTTTTGGATGAGCCGTCCAATCACCTTGATGGCGCTGCACGGAGCTGGTTGGTTGAGCAAATGGCACGTTTCCCCGGTCATATTTTATTGATCAGCCATGATCGGCAATTGTTACGTCATATGGATCAGATCTGGGAACTGAGCAAGTTAGGTCTGGTTCAGTATGGTGGCAACTATGACTTTTATCATCAGCAGAAAAGTACTGAACGAGCTGCACTGGAGCGTCAGATTGAGGCAGTGCGCGGTGAACAGAAAAGGCTTGACGTTCAGGCGCAGAAAAATCGGGAGAAGGCCCAGCAAAGGGAAGCGCAAGGAAACAAACTGCGTAAGTCGGGCAGTCAGTCAAAACTGATACTAGATGGAATGCGTGACAGCGCGACCGCTTCCGTTTCAAATCGACTGAAAAATGAGACCAGTAGAAAGGCGATGCTTGAGCAAAAGCAGCAAGGTTTGAGTGAACGTTACGAGCAGATCAAACAACAGAAACTCTACCTTGAACAGGGGTCTCAAGGCCGAGGTAAAGTGCTAAATATTGTTGCTGGCGTGCTACCGTTTGGTCGTCGCGAACCGCTTAATCTTATTCTTGAAGGTGACAGTAAACTGCATCTGGCTGGTGGCAATGGTTGTGGTAAATCGACCTTGCTCAAAGTACTGCAAAGACAGCTCTCATTGAGTTCAGGGGAGCTGCAAATCAATCGCCCAGTCTGCTATCTGGATCAGCATTTTGGTCTGCTTAGTCCAGAGCTGTCGATGTTGGAGAATATGCTTGAGCATTGCGCGGGGATGTTAGACAACGATGCGCGTACTTTGCTGGCAGGGATTGGTTTTCGCCGAGACTCCGTTTTTCGACAGGCGAGTCAGCTTAGTGGTGGTGAGAAGATGAAACTCGCGATGCTTATTGTCAGTCATCAGCCGGAGTCACCACTTTTGCTGCTGGATGAACCTGACAACCACTTGGATTTGGACTCAAAGCTTTTGCTCGCTGACGCTCTGCGTAACTATCAAGGAGCATTCGTGATTGTTAGCCATGATATGGATTTTGTCGCTGAGAGTGGCGTTACGAAATCCTATCTGCTTGAAAGTGCCTAGCGAATAGGAGAGTCAGATGCCAGCGTCGAAGGCGCTGGCATCTTTATCGAAGCTCTCAAAGTACAAAACGTACGGTGACAGCGACAAAAGCATGATCGCTGGCTTGCTTATCCTGCTCGAAGCTGGGATTGATCAAGTGCTTATCCAATGCACGATAATCAGTGACATCGGCTAGGGAGTATTGGCTGTCGGGATGAAACTCCTGAGACAAAAGGATGTAGTCAAGAATATTGCCAGTGGCGAAATGGTAGTGGGTAGGCTGACGTTCAGCATCCGGATGGGTAAGTTGAAACAACCGCCAGCTATCTTTTAGCATTAATGGGTTACCTTGCAGCTCAACTTCCTGGGTCAGCAATCCGGTAATGTCGCTCGATATTGCCTGGTTGAAGTCGCCCATCAAAACGGTCGGAATAGGGTGCGTCTGGTACTGCTGCTGAATAAAAAGGCGTAGCATCAGAGCTTCCCATCCTCTCTGCTGAGCAGATAACCAGCGACCGATCAGTGGTTGTTCCAGCTCTGCTTCGAGACTTTCAGTTGCCCGTTGTGATTTGAGGTGACAGACATAGACGGCCACTTCGCCTATGTCTGGCACATCGATGATTGCCTGAATCGGTTGGCGGCTGAATGAAGGCAGTTGGGTCTGATAGCCCTGACTCATCTCCTTGGGGGGCGTCACCGGGCTAATATGGCTGATCGGATATCTGGACGCGATGGCGACAACGGGTTTGGAGTAGATATACTCCTGCTCAATGGCAGGCGAATCGACCGTAGCAAAGTGAGGGTAGCCGATTTGTGCCATTAACTCTCTTGTCGCTTCAATACTGAACACTTCCTGCAACCCGACTACGTCTGCGTCGAGTTGGGAAAGTTGCTGCTGGGTCCAGCGACATTTCTCCTGC
This sequence comes from Vibrio brasiliensis LMG 20546, assembly GCF_000189255.1. GTDB lineage: Bacteria > Pseudomonadota > Gammaproteobacteria > Enterobacterales > Vibrionaceae > Vibrio > Vibrio brasiliensis. The sequence goes on from NZ_AEVS01000081.1 coordinate 24,067, forward strand.
CAAGCTTCTCGCTCATAAATATTTTCGAAATCATAAAATGCTCCCGGCGGCTCAACAAAATTGAACAGGTTGGCGGTGGCAAAGGAGAGCGTTTTGTTGGTTAGCAACGGATTACCTTACTGATGATGAGTGCCGTAAACGGAGTATTGATTACGTCCAGAGCGTTTTGCCTGGTAGAGTTGGGTATCGGCTTGAGCAAATACCGTTTCCCATTGAGACTTGAGCTGCGCTGAGTCACTGACAGTCGCGCCCAGAGATATGGTGATTTTAAACTGGTTCTGTTGATAATGGACCGTGTGTTGTTCGATGCTCGCTCTCAAACGTTCAAGTGTATCCGTCACCTTTTCCTCATTGGTTAATGGCATGATAAGAATAAACTCTTCTCCGCCCCAACGAACCAACAGATCACCTTTTCTAAGGTTAGTTTGCAGTACACGCACCGTTTCAGTCAGCACTAAATCCCCCGCTTCATGGCCAAACTGATCGTTAAACTGCTTAAAGTGGTCGATATCGATTACGCTTATCAGATATTTGTAATCATCTTGCTCTGTGGATAAAGTCTGACGCCAGCCCTCAAGAAAGCGTCGGTTGAAAGCACCAGTTAAAGAGTCGGTACTATTTTGATTCTTAAGTTCTGCATTGGCTCGTCTTAGACGAAGGATCCCGCGCAGAGAAAAGTAAGCCAAAATGCCAAACAGAGTCACGTAGAGAATTTCACGTGAACGTTGCTCTTTGAGGGTGATGTGTTGCAATTCGTTTTTAGCTTGAAGCAGCTCGACCTCCCGGCTATTGAGCTGACGCTCCAGAGCACTTTTCTCGCCCAGAATCTCATCACTGTATGTTTCGCGGTAGAAGGTCTGTCTGACCAGTGACTCACGTTTCATGTAGTTGAGCGCCTGCTGGTAGTCACCAGTTGCTTCGTAGGCTTCAACCAATTTGCTCAGGATATCCATTTCCCAAACTACTTCATCACTTTCTGAGTCTTCGAGCTTATCGAGAACTTTGTTCGCGTAGCTAATGGCTTCAGGGTAGTTTTTCTTTGCAAGGTAAGCGGTGGCTAAAGCCTCGTAACAGTTAACCAGCATGTGGTCGGTGTTTCCTGACTCTTGAGAAACCTCGACACAACGTTGGGCCATTGCTAATGCTTGCTTGGTGTGACCAATATTAGCGTACTGGATTGAGAGATCGGCAAGCGTCGAAAGTTTGATGCGGCTCGACCCGGTCTGATCTGCCTCTTCAAGAGCCTGCTCCATGTATAACGTCGCTTTAGCTCGTTCACCCAGAGCAAAAAATGTCGCGCTGGAATTGGAGTAGAGAATCGCTTCAAACAGACTGTTGTCGTAGTTATTACTGACATACAGATCTAACGCGCGCTCCAGATATGTATTGGCCTTGTTCCATTGCTCCGCCAGCATATAGACAGTGGCGATATTGTTAAGCGTCATGGTTGCCTGAAAGTTGTCGCCAATCTTGCTAACCTGTTCAAAGGCCATTTTGTAGTATCTTAAACTCGCCTTTACGTCGGATTGCTGCATGTTGACGTTACCTAACCAACGATAAGCTCGGCCGAGTAATCGTCTGTAACCAATATCGTCCGCAATAGGTACGATTTCGTGAAGTAGCGATTCACCTTCAATCAGCAGGTCAGCGTCAATCAAGGCGATCGCTTTGAGAAGCTTGGCTTCAGCACTGATCCACTCAATGTTTAACTCATCTCCCATAGCCAGCATATCTGGTCCTGGTGGAATCTTGATACCTTCGTATTTACGTAGATTAGTTAAACCAAAATAGTATAAGGCTTTAGCCTGAGCTGAGGCGTGCTCTGGTAAGGAGATATTAGTGAGATTAACCCGACCCGGCTGACAGAGAGAAGAGTAGTAAAACGTCAGCATCGAATGGTCTTGTTCAGAGATGTTTTGATGAAGGAAATCCTGATCCGAATCTAAGTTGCAGGCTGCCTGAGCCTGAGTGACACTGCCGATAGCAAATAGAGTCGTGACAAGAGACAAAAGTTGTTTCATTAAAACTGGCTGCTCACAAAATGGCGAATAGACTTAAAGTTTACCATTTTATCAATGCCCTGCACTTTAATGTAGAAAATAAAGCCAGTGGTAGGACTGGTCTGTTCCGTTTACGGGGCTGATAGCATGAAGTCGATTAATGTTATGAACTTGCCCTTTAAGTCAGTGGTTTCTCATTCTTTGTTTAGTTGAGAGATTGCAATAGTGACAAAAAAGCGCACTATATCAATTGACTGAATTGGAAAATGGATCAGCAAAAGGAGTTTGAAATGGAACCGCGGGTAAGCATTATCACTCTTGGTGTAGAAGATTTACAACGCTCTTATCAGTTCTACAGCCAACTCGGTTTTCCGTCATCTCGGACACCGGAGGATGGCATCATTTTCTTTCAAACTGGCGGTGCCTGCCTGGCTCTCTATCCAATTGCTGCTCTGGCTGAAGATGTTTCACCCAATATAGCGGTAAAAAAGGAGGGTTTCTCTGGGATAACTCTGGCTCATAATACTCGTTCACGAGAAGAGGTGGATCAGATACTGGCTGCCGCCGTTGAGGCAGGAGCAAAGTTAGAAAAACCAGCGCAAGATGTATTTTGGGGCGGTTATAGTGGTTATTTCTCAGACCCTGATGGTTATTTGTGGGAAGTTGCGTATGGCGACTGCTGGCAATTCAATCCGGATGGTTCGTTAGTGATCGATTAATTGTGAGTTGAGCAAGCGAGGATATAAGTTGAAACTAAAAGGTATTCACCACGTAGCAATTATCTGCTCCGATTACCAAGTGTCGAAACGCTTCTATGTTGAGACACTCAGACTCCCCATTATTGCCGAGAATTATCGTGCTGAAAGAGACTCCTATAAACTGGATATCGCGCTACCAGATGGTGGGCAGATAGAGCTGTTCTCTTTCCCTGAACCGCCAACAAGGCCTTCGCGACCTGAGGCGCAGGGGCTTAGACATTTGGCGTTTAGGGTCGACTCTGTTGAGGGCTACGTCGATTACTTATCGACACAGGGCATTGAGTGTGAACCGATTCGGATCGATGAATTTACTGGTAAGTCGTTTACCTTTTTCACCGATCCGGATGGTTTACCGCTTGAGTTGTATCAGGATTAGATTAATCAAGTAACTCACGTTGAATCACTGTAAGCACACCTGCTTCACGGTTGCTTGGTGCTGTAAAGCGAGCGATCTGTTTGATTTTAGGGTGTGCATTATCCATGGCGTATGAGTGGTAGCTAGCTTCTAGCATCTCAAGGTCGTTGAGGTAATCGCCAAAGCTCATGGTCTGCTCATGGCTAAAGCCGAGGGTGCGCTGAAGATGTTCGATTGCCGCACCTTTAGACGCTTGCGCATTCATCACATCTAGCCAGATTTTGGCACTCACTACCACTTGGTGAGTGTCGCCAAAGTGTTTGTCGAAGGCAGGGAAAACCAGCTCTTCAGTACCATCAAAATGACAAATCGCTACTTTAATAAAGTCGTCATCTACGTCGAGTAGATCAGTTACGTACTGACAGCGATGGTAGTATTTGGCGAACTCTTCCAATGCGCGAGGGTCTTGCGTCTCAATGTAGGCAGATTGTTTACCACACAGCACGATTTGAGCGCCTGAAATCGCGCGAGCTTGCTTGATAATGTTGGTAATCGATGGTTTGTCAATTTCGCAGCTGTAAAGCTCCTGACCTTTATGCATCACCAGCGTGCCGTTTTCAGCAACAAACATCATGCGGTCATTGATCGGTGCGAATGTCTCCATCAGGCTGTAGTACTGACGTCCTGAAGCAGCAGCAAAGATGATCTCTTTGTCTTCAAGTTGCTGGTAAACATCAAAGAATTTTGGGTTGAGTTGGCTGTTTTCATCGAGCAGTGTGCCATCCATATCGGCGGCAACAAATTTAATGTTTTTGCTTTGCATAGTTAAGGTTTTCAGTGGGCATTCCAGAGCGAAACAGAATCGTTAAGTTACATGAGTTTGCCAATCAGACAAGTGATTTTAGTCAATTGGCCGAGAATCTCTTTGATGGCAGTAGGCTTGTTGTAGCCAACCTTAGTGTGAAGAATAAAAACGCCAGCGAGAGCTGGCGTTTGGGTTTAGCGGTTAAAACGATCTTAATTGAGTTAAGACGCTTTATCCAACTTTGGGCTTGGAGTGGTGTCCTCCTCGCTGTTATCAGAAAAGATTTCTGCCACCGCACTGCGCTCAAGTTCGCCTTGTAGGTTGCCCTCATCATCGACCACAGGAAGGGAGTAGTCACATGACATGGTTTCCACAAGGATCTCTTCAATCGCCGCATCAGGTGATATTGCTGGAACCTCTTCATAGATTTCTTGATTGATTTCATCCTGTGGGGTGTCTTCTTTGGCTGCGTCTAACAGACCCTCTTTAGTCAGAACCCCTTGATACCCATCCTCTGTTACGTGATAAGCATAATCTTGCTTGAAGCCTTTCATCTGAGCGATGGCTTCTTGGATTGTATTGGCTGAAATGCGATTAGTTTGCGGACTCATTACCGTCTCGACTGTCAGAGCTCGGGCTCGATTAACGTCTTTAACGAAGGCTTCGACATAATCATCCGCAGGGTGAAGCAGGATTTCATCAGGCGTACCTTGTTGAACCAGTTCACCATCTTTGAGGATAGCGATACGGTCGCCAAGTCGCAGGGCTTCATCCAAATCGTGGGTGATAAAGATGATGGTCTTATGCAGTTTCTCTTGCAGCTCGATTAACTGATCCTGCATCTCACTTCGGATAAGAGGGTCAAGAGCAGAGAATGCTTCGTCCATCAGCAGAATTTCCGCATCCGTACACAGAGCGCGGGCAAGACCAACACGCTGTTGCTGACCACCAGAAAGCTGTGACGGGTACTGATTTTCGTACCCTTTCAGACCAACGGTTTCCAGCCACTGATTGGCTTTGTCCATACGTTGTGCTTTGTCGATGCCTTGAATCTCAAGACCATAGGCGACGTTGTCGATCACCTTGCGATGAGGCAGCAGACCAAAGCGCTGAAATACCATCGACATCTTGTGGCGACGAAAATCTTCCAGCTCTTTCTGGCTAAGCTGCATTACGTCGGTGCCTTCAACGAGGATCTGTCCTTCTGTTGGGTCGATAAGGCGGTTGAAGTGACGGATTAAGGTCGACTTTCCTGAGCCAGAAAGGCCCATAATAACGAAGATCTCACCTTGCTTTATTTTCAGGTTAATCTCTTTGAGACCAACAGTATGGCCTGTGTCAGCCAGTACTTGGTCTTTACTGTCCCCCTGTTTAACTCGTTCAATTACAGACTTTGGCTTAGGACCAAAAACCTTGTATAAGCCACTGATTTCGATAAGCGGTTTAGTCATGTTTCAGATCTCCTAAGTGTGCCTGAGTACGTTTGGCATAAGCCTGCGACGCGCGGTCAAACAGAATCGCAAGTGCAACGATGGCGAAACCGTTAAGCAAACCAAGGGTGAAGTACTGGTTGGTGATAGATTTCAGTACTGGCTGGCCTAAACCTTTTACGCCAATCATTGAAGCAATCACTACCATCGAAAGTGCCATCATGATGGTCTGGTTAATACCAGCCATGATGGTTGGCATCGCAAGCGGAAGCTGCACGCCAAATAGACGCTGCTTGGCGCTAGCACCGAATGCGGTGGAAGCTTCCAGAACTTCTTTGTCGACCAGACGGATACCGAGGTTGGTCAGACGAATTACAGGTGGAATGGCGTAGATAACGACGGCAATCAGGCCTGGGATTTTACCAATACCAAGCAGCATGACGACCGGAATCAGGTAAACGAAGGCCGGCATGGTCTGCATGACGTCGAGCATCGGCGTTACTATTGACTGAATACGGTTGGAGCGCGCCATTGCAATGCCAATCGGGATCCCAAGTACGATGGACAACATGGTACAGACCGTAATAATACTTAAGGTACGCATGGTGTCTTCCCACATACCAAAGTAGCCGATAAGTATTAGCGACACAAAACAGCCCACTGATAGCTTCCATGAACGACTGGCCGCATACACTAGTCCGGTACAGACTGCCAGAATGATCATCCATGGAGTTGATATCAGCAGTTTTTCAAACCAGACGAGGAAAGAAAGCAGTGGGTCGAAGAATGACTCGATGAGTTCACCATATTCGCGAGAAAATTCACGATAGGCGCCATCAAGAGTTTTTCGGATTGCTCTGAGGTCAGAACGCTCCATTTCTGGAAAGCTGTTGAACCAGCTATCATTGGACATTTGAAATTCCTTTTATTCTCCTTCATCGGGGCATTTCCCGATGAAGGAGTACATCTACAGCGTAGCGCATACAGCGCTAAAGAAGGGACAGAGGTTAAAGTGCCTGTTGGACTTTCTTCGCCACGTCTTGTGGTACCCAGGTCTGCCAGATTTGTGGGTAGTTCTCTAAGAAGTGGAAGCTCGCTTCCTCACCATCTGCCTGGTTGTCTTCCATCCAAGCCAGTAGTTGGTTCATATCTTTGTTGGTGAAACCACGTTTAGTGAAGTATTCGTATGCTTGAGGAGCACGGCTGGCGAATGCTTCAGTCGTAATGGTATGCACAGGTGAAGGCGGGTACATGGTTGGTTTAGGTGACTCACACTCAGTTTGAGTGGTACAGCCAACAAACTCTTCCAGATTAACGCCGCTACCAAAATCGACCTTAACCATGTCGTACTTACCTAACACTGCAGTTGGTGCCCAGTAATAACCGAACCAAGCTTCCTCTCGTTCGTACGCCTTAGCGATCGCGCCAGACAGACCTGCACTTGAACCTGGGTCAACGATAGTAAAACCAGAACCCTCCAGACCTAGAGCCTTGAAAAGGTTGCCGGCACTGATTTGACAGTTCCAACCCGCCGGACAGCTGTAAAACGCTGACTGATCCGGGTCTTCTGGATGATCAAACAGTTTTGCGTGTTTCTTAACACCTTCAATCGTCGCCATTTCTGGGTATTGTTTAACCAGGTAGGCTGGTACCCAGAAACCTTCTTCACCACCATCGACCAGAGACTTACCTGCGTAGCGAAGTCGTTTCTCTTCTACGCCCTTGTCTAGTGCATCTTTTAGAGCGTTACTCCATAACTCTGGCGCAACGTCTGGCTGGCCTTTTTCTATCATTGATGTTCCGGTTGGCATAGTGTCACCAGGAATCAATTCGGCATCACAGTCATAACCGTGTTCAAGAATGAATTGGTCGACATTGGCCATAACGCTGGCCGAGTTCCAGTTCATGTCAGCAATTGTGACCTTGCCACACTCGTCTGCCTGAGCATGGAAAGCGGTTGCGGTTAGGGTGAGTAAGGCAGCCGTTTTTAGCTTCATTTTGATTTCCTTTCTAATGAATACGCTGTAAAAATAGCGAAATTATACTTAGAGTTCAAACTATTATGGCTGGGTGTGTGATGTGGTGTTTTTGTTGTTTTTATTATTTTTCCTTTTAATTTAGTGGTTTATGTCAGAAATGATTGTTTTGTGAAATTTGAGTTCGATTGTAAGTATTTATTCTAATTTGAACTCAAATCATTAGTGGTGTTTGTTTTTGTGTGGTTAATCTGCAGACCAAACGTTTTTAATGTCAGGCCAGCCCCAGTTGGTTAGTGCAACGTCCTTCAAAACGCCCTGAAAGCGCAGTGTCTGTCTGTGGTGAAACAGTGGGGAGAGCCAGTACTGGTTAATCAGTGCCGATGCGATAGGTTCCAATGCATTCAGGTAATCAACCAGAGGGGTTTGCGAACGAAGTACGTCGAGGCTGTCGATTAACCAGGCTTTGGATTGATCACCGATACAACGTTGAATGATCGGATTATGGTAGAGACTGTTAAAGGCAGACGCGTGGCGGTTGTCGTCGAGATTGATGTTGGTAACTATGATGGATTCTGATAGCTGTCCTGAAGACGAAAGCGCAGTCAGCTCTCGATAGCTGTAGCTATTAATAGTGACTTCAATACCTTTCTGCTCTAGCAGAAATTGAATCGCCAAGGCACAGTTTCGCAACGAGCTGTAATCATAAATGGCGATGCTAACCTTAGCGGGTAAAGTGACTTCAGCCATGGCCGGACGGGTGATTTTATGCCACATCGGCAGCAGGTTATGGGCGATTTCACAGCCGAACAGGCGTCCGCTCTGTTCTAGGTATTGATAGACTTTTTCTGGAGTGAGGTAGCTGGAGAGAAAGCGTCTTTGTCCATCATCTAATACGCTTTCAGCGCACTGATTAAAGAGGATGAACATACATCCGTCTTCCGTTCGGCTCTGTTTTACATCTCTTTCGACGTTTTTGCTAACTGCATGAGATACATAGTAATTACAATGTTGTTCTGACTGAGCGCCCGGCTGATTAGTTTGTATCTGTTTGTTAGACAGTTCGCTTTCATCCAGATGCCAGATCGTGACCTGATCAGTTAGTGCCCGACAGGCGTAATAGCGCTCGAATGCCTGCAGACCCAGACGAGCGTCCGAGTGTTCAATCACTTCAAATGGACCGGAACCAACGATCATTTTTCCTGGTGCATTATTGACTTGTTCGCTGGGCTGTATTGAGTACTTAACGCCAGAGATTAGCCCGCCAAAACCTTGATCCGGCGTGGTGAGTTTGAATACGACCTTATTGTTACTAGGAGACGAAACGCTTTCTAAATGGCTTAGCTCGCTTTGGTAGTCTTCCAGCTGTCTAAGTTTATTGAACAGATTGACAATGGTTTCGCCATCAATGGAGGTGCCGTTATGGAAAGTCAGGCTTGGACGAAGATAGAAAGCCCATTCCAGCGCCTGTTCATCATAGTGCCAGTGGTGGGCAAGCTGAGGCTCTAATACTCCGTCAGCAGAGCTGGCGACAAGACAGCAATAGATCTGGCGCAGCAAATAACGCTCACTTGAACGTTGTAGTTGATGAGGTACTAAGCGCTCAAAGGGGCGCTTATAGGTCAACTGGATATGCAGTTGTCCCTGACGAATTGATGCGCCTGACGTACTTTGTAATAAGCGTCCAAAGGCGACTTCGTCGTCATCGAGGATTGCCAAGGCTTTTTCATATTTGCCCGCATGGATTCTTTTTACTGCGAGCTGGCTTTTTAACTCTTCGAGTTGCAGGTTGAGGATCAGCGTTGAGCGCTGATTTCGACCCGCTTTAGGTGCCCAGGTTAACCACTCAAGCTGCTGCATGCTGTTAAGCAGATTACGTGCATGTCGCGGACTGGTAAATAAGGCGTCTGCAATAGCTGGGAGCGCTGTTTTTATTTCGATACCAATACCAAGTGGTGTTAGACGAGTGTAGTAGCGGAGTAAGTTCAGATCAGACACAAGTCACCTTAAGCAGAATAATAAGCAATGTCTGACTTCATTTTGTTCCTAATTTCTTCCATATTCCACTGAAATTTACTCCCACTAGCGGAAAACTGTAGATATAAGGAACTAAATCAATTTATATCAGCTCTTTTTGTCTTCCCTATTAAGCGTCAAAATTAAACGCGAAACAGAGGAGTTTGATATGGACAACACAATCAGTACCAGACCTTTAACACGCTTCTACCTGCTGCAGTTGGAGAATTGCTCTAATGTTGTTGAGCGATTAGCTCTGCTGTCTTTGCTTGCTATGATGAGCGGCAACTAACCTATTTAAGCAGTATCACGCTGAACATGCTCCTGACCCCCACCAAGAGTTCTGTGATACTGCTTATTCTTCAGCATCATATTAGGGTGAAAAACGGTTTCTAAACGGGACATTATGATCAAAACTGACTAATATTAAGCCAGAAATCATGATAAGAACTGTTGGCTACTCATATGGAAAAAGTCGTAGACCTTAATCGCTGGCATAAGGAACATGTCAAGACTGAGCAGGAGTTGTTGCATCTATTTGCAGAAATTCAGGCGCACTATTCTACAAACCCCTATCCCGATCTTAAACAAAGATTGGAGCTTTTGCATGGCGTCAAGTCGGCACTACTCAGCCATAAGCAAGGGTTAGTCGATGCTTTACATCATGATTACGGCTATCGTAGTGACTTCGATTCGCTTATCTGCGATTTACTGCCAGCAGTCGGACATATTAACTACACCATCAAGCACTTAAAAAAGTGGCTCAAACCTAGCAAACGCCACGCCGGGCTACTGTTAACACCTTCAAAAGTGCGCGTCGAGTATCAGCCACTCGGTGTTGTTGGTGTCATTGTCCCGTGGAATTTCCCAATCGTTCTGAGTATTGCCCCGATAGTGACGGCTCTGGCTGCAGGTAACCGGGTGTTGGTCAAGCTCAGTGAACATACCCCTCATACCAATCAGGTGCTAAGCGAGATTTTTGCTGGATTTGGCGAGTATGTACGTCCAGTGGAAGGGGATGCGGATATAGCGCAGCATTTTTCCGCTTTACCTTTTGATCACCTTATCTTTACCGGGTCGACTCAGATTGGCAAACTCGTTGCGGCGTCAGCGGCTCGCAACTTAACCCCGGTTACGCTTGAACTGGGGGGCAAATCGCCGGCAATCATTGCTGACGATGCGGACATCAGTAAAGCGGTCGATGCGATCATTCTGGGGAAATCTATCAACGCTGGACAAATCTGCGTTGCGCCGGACTACGTTATGGTTCCGCAAGGCAAAGAGTTGCAGTTTATTGAGTGTTATCTCGACCGTTTCTATCAACTCTATGTGCGTGACGGGCGACTTGAGTCAGTCACTCAAATCATTAATGAAGCGCAATTTCTGCGTTTACAGCGTTATCTTCAGGATGCGAAAGATTTAGGTGCATCGCTGCACTCTATTGATTACGTGGAACTGAACGATCGGCAGATGCTGCCTCAACTCGTCACAGGCGTTACCGAAGAGATGCTTGTGATGCAGGAAGAGATTTTCGGACCAATATTACCCGTTATTGGTTATCGTCATTTGAGCGAAGTGTTTGCGTTCGTCAATAGTCGGCCGCGCCCATTGGCACTCTATCTGATGTCGAATGATAAAATCTTGCAGCAGCAGGTAATCGAACAGACACACAGTGGTGGTGTTGCCTTTAATGATACTCTGCTGCATGTTGCTGCGGACGACGCGCCGTTTGGAGGTATTGGTGAGTCGGGTATTGGTCAGTATCACGGCGAGGAAGGGTTCAGAACTTTCTCTAAGGCCAAGACGGTGCTCTCTTCTCCGACGTGGTTACCGCGTAACTACTTAATTCTCAAATATCGCAACCTGGCGCTGAAATTGGTGTCTAAACTTTTCTTACGTTAGTGGCTTAACTTGTTCTGAAAGTGAGCTGTAACGAAGTCTATAAACACCCGCAGGCGTTTCGGCTGATATCGATCTCTATGATAAATAGCTGAAAACGCCACGCTGGGAATATGCCAGTCTTCGAATACTTCTACTAACTTTCCCTCATCGATAGCCTCTACGCAGTACACTTTTGGTACTCGAATAATGCCTTGGTGATTAAGGGCTCCCTTAACTAACACCCGACCGTTTTTACACTGTAAATGTCCCTTAATCGCTACCTCTACATCTCTGTTGTCGACTTTGTGCTTATAGCCCCAACGTTTGACTGAACCAGTAAGACACTGGTGTGCATTAAGATCTTTTGGTTGCGAAGGGATACCTTTAGCTTTTAGATACTCTGGGCTGGCAAGCGTGCTCATTTCTATGGTCATAAGTTTACGGGCGATAAAACCTGAGTCATCAAGTTGCCCCATACGAAATGCGATGTCGAAATCTTCTTCAAGTAAATCTACACGGTGGCTGCTGAAGTCGAGGTGGACTTGAGTTTCAGGATATTGTTTCATGAAGTCACAAGCGATCTGGCCAATGACATCTTCCCCTAAGTAGCCGCCAACACAGTTAATACGGATCTCGCCCTGTACTTTTTCAACATCGTCGACAGCAACGAGTACCGCTTGCTCGATACCGTTCAAAGCAACTTCACACTGCTGATAAAACAGCTTACCTGCTTCGGTTAACTTAAGCGTTCGAGTAGTGCGAATAAGCAAAGTGACCTTCATCTGGCTCTCTAGATTGCTTATCTGACGAGAGACATGTGAACGTGAAACATCGAGTGCCAGTGCTGCCTTTGTAAAGCTACCAAGCTGTGCGATCAATACAAATGAGCGAATATCAGCGAGGTTGAGGGAGTTGAGCATTAGTTTTCCTTAATCAGAGGATTACAACTATTGTTGCAGTATAGCAACAGTGTTTCAACCTAAGTGATATATATCAACAAAGATGATTCGAATACTATAGCTTCATCGCAGCAAATCACGCTGCACAATCAGTTCACAGAGGAATAAATGATGAAAAAACTAATTGTAATCACAGGTGCAAGTTCTGGTATTGGTGAAGCGATTGCTCGTCGTCTGAGTAATGAAGGCCATCCTCTACTTCTACTCGCTCGCCGCGTTGAGCGCTTAGAGTCTCTACAACTACCAAACACACTGTGTGAGAAAGTGGATGTAACAGATAAAGCGACTTTTGAAGCTGCAATTGCTAAAGCTGAAGCCAAGTTTGGCCCGGTTGATGGCCTAGTTAACAATGCTGGCGTGATGCTGTTGGGCCAGATTGATACGCAAGACGCGAGCGAATGGAAACGTATGTTTGACGTAAACGTTCTGGGTTTACTAAATGGTATGCAGGCTGTACTGGCTCCTATGATGGAACGTAACAGTGGTACTATCATCAACATCAGTTCAATCGCTGGTAAGAAGACTTTCCCGAATCACGCTGCTTACTGTGGCACTAAATTCGCTGTTCATGCTATTTCTGAAAATGTTCGCGAAGAAGTCGCGGCATCTAATGTTCGTGTTACGACTATTGCCCCTGGAGCGGTAGAGACAGAATTACTATCGCACACAACGTCTGATGATATTAAGCAGGGTTACGATGACTGGAAGCAAGACATGGGTGGTGTTCTCGCTGCTGATGATGTTGCTCGCGCAGTTGAATTTGCTTACAGCCAGCCACAAAACGTGTGTATCCGAGAAATTGCCTTAGCACCTACCAAACAACAGCCTTAATCTGAGTTGTTTTAAAGGCCGACGCTAGTCGGCCTTTTTGTATTTTAGCCTAAGCCTATGGCGATACTTTATCGTTGGAAGCGTGCCAGATATCAGGATCGATCAGCAGATTTCGTCCACAAGGTGTTGTTAAAACCTGATATAGACTAATTGGTTAGAAGAAATCTTTCTCTGAATGTGATCACTGATGTTTGAGAATTGTCATTTTGCTACTATAACTCGTATATGTGAGTTATATGCAAAAAGGTCAATAATGACGAAGGCAGAACAACAAGAACAATCAAGCGAATTGTCAGTCAATGGTGAACACGGCGAAAACGTTGCAAAAACCGAAGAACCTTCATCTTCAATTCGATACGGAGAAGATGCATTTCAGGATGTGATGCCACTCTGTGAGGTTGCATTAATTGTGACGACGCCTACTGGTAAGGTTCTCAAGTGTCGCACCAAATATGTCGGACTCCATTCAAATAATATCTTATTGATGGAAATGCCGGACATTTCAGCGAAAGAAATGTCATTGTTTATGCAACGTGGCTATTCGATCAAGGCGTGCGTCATTTCTTCAAAGGGGGAAGGCGCGCGAGTCTATTTTAAGAGCAAAATAGAGTATGTCTTAAGTGGTGGAGATAACGATCTGCTACTTATTACCTTGCCTAAGGCGACTCAGGTGGTGGTGGGCTTACGCGAAAGTGCTCGTTTGGAGATCAGCCTGGATGGTATTTTATCTCCGGATAACCACAAATACTTATGTCAGATACGGGATATCTCTCAACATGGTTGTTTGATTGTTGTCGACAGAGGAAAGACCAATTATAAAGTTGGCTCCGCCATCGAGCTTAAAGTGTTTAGTCGTGGTGATGGTAACGAAGATGATTCAGAGTTATTGCATGCTGTAGTAAAGAACGTCTCTAAGACCAGCCACTACCGTAAATACGGCGTTAAATTTGACGAAGGTAGCTTAGAGTATGTTAGTCGCTTTATTGAGGGCCTGAACTTCTGCTCGCTTCAACAAAAATTCACTCTTTAATCTATGGGGAATCCAAGCTTCTGCGTCATTATTGCTTATACTAAGTAGTGAGGACATCAGCATATTGGGAGGACTAAAGTATGGAACTACGCAACGAGCATGGTGAAGTAACTCAAGTCGCGGATAACCTCACCATCAAAGAAGTGTTGGAAATGGGCTACTCAATCGATTTATGTGATGAAGCCTTTGACCCCAATGAACATTGGGTAGCAAGCGCTGACACCAGCGCTAAAGGCGAGTTTCCAGAAAGCTAGTTGGGCGGCAAATAAAAAATCCGAGCAGTGCTCGGATTTTTTGATCGTGTTAGATAACTGAGAGTTAGAAGCCTTTGATGTTTTCCGCTTCAAGTTCAGTAAAGTATTTAACAGTCTTAACTTTCAGTTCTTGAGTTGCTGGCTCATCACATACGATCACTGATTTAGGGTGTAACTGAAGTGCAGATACAGTCCATAGGTGGTTAACGCTACCTTCAACTGCTGCTTCAAGAGCTAGGGCTTTGTTGTGGCCAGTAACCAGAATCATGATTTCTTCTGAATCTAGTAGTGTACCAACACCGATGGTTAGAGCGTACTTAGGTACTTGATTGATGTCACCGTCGAAGAAGCGAGAGTTAGCAATACGTGTATCTTCAGTCAGCGTCTTGATACGTGTGCGTGAAGATAGTGAAGATGCTGGCTCGTTGAATGCGATATGACCATCGTTACCTACGCCGCCCATGAATAGGTTAATACGACCGTAAGATTTGATCTTATCTTCATAGCGCTTACATTCAACTTCGTTATCCGCTGCATTACCATCAAGAAGGTTGATGTTTTCATCTTGGATATCGATGTGGTTAAAGAAGTTGTTGTACATGAAAGAGCGGTAAGATTCTGGGTGATCCGCTGGGATACCAATGTACTCATCCATGTTAAATGTAACAACGTGCTTAAAGCTTACTTCGCCAGCGTTGTACAGTTCGATAAGTGCTTTGTAAGTCGCTAGAGGAGTACCACCTGTTGGTAGACCTAAAACGAATGGACGTTCAGCGGTTGGTTTGAAATCGTTAATGCGTTTAACAATGTGTGCTGCTGCCCACTTACCGACTTGTGCTGCTTGGTTTAACGGGATAAGTCTCATTTTGTGCCCCTAATATTGTAATTTATGATGCTCTGAAACATTAATTCGCATTATAAAATAAGTGACCATGTTGTGCTATTGTTTTTGGTCAATTTTTCTCTAATTGACCAAATTACGTCTGATTATCATAGTCTGTATTCGTTTGCGCGACGTAAAAATGATGTATGTAGTGGTTCGACGAATGAAAATTTTAGGGCTAAAACTAAGGTATTAGCCACCTAAATAATGGCGATGTACGTCACGTTGTGATGTAAATGAAACGCTTAGTGTAGAGGTTACTTATACTAGTGTAATGTTATTAAGGTATGATGTTGAAGCTCAAACAATTGAGAACGCTGTCGATACAGTGACTAATAAAACTATAAAGATACTTAAGAAGACCAGATGAATATTATTGGGATCGCGATTGGTGCGACCGGGCTTCTGTTACTAGGCATGTTTATGTGGATGCTGGCTTTGTCCATCCGTAAGAAGCGCTTAGAGCAAGAACGCAAAGAACGAGAAATCGCTTACCGAAAAGCGATTGAAAAGAATCGTAAACAGGAACATGAAGATCGGATTATGAAGGCCGAAGGCGGTCATATTCCTACGATTCTCTATCTGGCTAAAGAGGCTGAAAGAACTCGTCCGAAAGAAGCGATCTATTGGTACACCAAAGCGGCAAAACTAGATAATGTTACCGGCATGTACGGCGTAGTACGTATCAGTAACAAGATGAAGCAAGATGTCATCTTAAAAGAGCAATCTAAGTTCTGGCAGACATCCATTGCGGCTATTGAAGGTAGCTTACCGCATAAGTTTGAAATGGCGCAGGCGCTGTTTTATGGTCGTGGTACTGAAGTGAATCCACCAAAAGCGATAGAGCTTTTGGAGTCTGCAGCACAGCAGAACCATATTCCATCAATCCTGTTTTTGGGTGATTGGTGTCTTTCGGATAACAACCCACAAAAAAGTCCGTCACGTTCAACTGACTATTATCGCCGAGCGGCCGATCTTAAAAGTAATGAAGGTCGAATGAAACTGGGCACCAACTACATTCAGGGTCACGGTGTACCAAGCAATTTCAATCTCGGTTGCTACTGGTTGGAGCGAGCGGCTGAAAAAGGTCATCTGGAAGCAATGTATAAGGCCGGGGAAACCTGGATGGAGCAACGACCAAATGGCAACGCGATCGCTTATATTTGGTTGTTCCTTGCTAGCCAGCTTGGTCATGATCCAGCGCGAGCGTTGCGTGATCAGGTGGCGTTGAATATCGGTGTCGATACTGTTGTTGGTTTACAGAGTCTTGCTAAACCTATGATTAAGAAGATTCGAGAGAATAAAGTAAACAAACACTCTATTATCAAGGCGCTAAACAAACTGTATAAACGAGCGATTCCAATTAATGAACAGGGCTCGGCTCCGATTCTATCTACGTTAGAATCCAATGACACGGTGGCGGAACCTGAGTCACTTAACGTAGAGGAAACGCCTCAGGTTGATGAGCAAGATAATCGAATCGACTACTCGCAGTCCCCAATGGATAAACAATAAAAAATGGCCTCATCAAGAGGCCATTTTTATTGGTTTGGGTCAACGTTGAACTTATTTAAGTTCTTGTTTCTGCTTTGATTTACATACCGCAGCGGTAAAGACGACGTCAGTTGAGCTGTTTAGCGCTGTTTCTGCTGAATCTTGAACAACACCAATGATGAAGCCAACCGCTACCACCTGCATTGCAATCTCATTTGGAATACCAAACAGGCCACATGCTAATGGGATAAGCAGTAATGAACCGCCAGCAACACCAGAAGCACCACATGCAGAAACTGCTGCTACCACACTCAGTAGCAGTGCAGTAAGTAGATCCACTTCAATCCCTAAGGTGTGAACCGCCGCCAGAGTCAGAGTTGTGATGGTGATTGCTGCGCCAGCCATGTTAATAGTCGCGCCCAGAGGAATAGATACAGAGTAAGTATCTTCATCCAGTTTTAGCTTTTCACATAGCGCCATGTTGACTGGAATGTTCGCTGCGCTTGAGCGAGTGAAGAAAGCTGTTACGCCACTTTCACGGATACATTGCAGAACCAATGGGTATGGGTTTTCACCGGTTTTAAACAGCACGATTAGTGGGTTAACGACGAGTGCAATGATCGCCATTGAGCTTAATAGTACCGCCAGAAGCTGCGCATAACCAGCGAGCGCTTCGAAGCCTGTGGTTGCCAGTGTAGAAGCTACCAGACCAAAGATACCGAATGGCGCCAGACGAATAATAAAGCGTACGATTTGTGATACACCGTGGCTAAGGTCTTCAAATACCGCCTTAGTTGTACCTGATGCGTGGTGAAGCGCCAGACCAAGACCTACAGCCCATGCCAGGATACCAATGTAGTTTGCACTCATCAGAGCGTTAACTGGGTTGTCAACTAGCTTAAACAGCAGAGTATTTAGTACTTCAGCGATGCCTTGTGGAGGAGTAGCTCCTTCAGCACCTGATACAAGCGTTAGCGTGGTTGGAAAGAGGAAACTCAGTACAACAGCGGTTAGAGCTGCTGTTAATGTACCGAAAAGGTAAAGAACCACGATAGGACGCATATACGTGTGTTGGTTTTTCTTCTGGTTAGCGATCGAAGCCGCAACCAAAATAAAAACGAGAATAGGCGCAACTGCTTTTAGTGCACCAACAAACAGGCTTCCGAGTAAACCGACACTTTTCGCATGCTCTGGAGATACAGTCGCTAGACCAACACCAAGGATGATGCCAGCTAGGATCTGCAAAACCAGATTGCCACGAGCAAAGCGCGCAATGAGAGAGTTGTGTTGCATAGTTATCCCTGCAATGAATAGTTTTATGAATTTATAGTAATCTCAGTTATCGCAACTGAGCTGTTAATACTAGCGGCTTGAAATAATGTGTCTAGGATTAATTGAAAAGTAGCATGAAAAATTAATTTCATTCGCTTTATGTGAATTTTATGTTTTAGATGTGTGTTAATTTGGTAAATAACAAAAAGGGGGCTGATGCCCCCTTGATTGTTTAATATCCACTACCGTGCTTTTGGTCACGATGAGCGTTTTGTACTCTCTTATAGTATTTGGTTTGCTGTTTATAAGAGGCACGCTTTTCAGCGATAGTCGCACTATTATGTTGCTGTTCGCGTAACAACTTAAGGTAGTTGTTGAGCCTTCGTTGCTCTAACTGACCTGATTTGATTGCTTCTCGTACCCGACAACCTGGTTCTTCTTGATGCTGACAATCGGAGAAACGGCATTGAGCTACCAGAGACTCGACGTCAGAGAATGTTTCAGCGACGCCTTCTGCACAGTCCACCAGTTGAAGCTCTCGCATTCCTGGAGTGTCGATCAGAACCGCACCACTTGGCATGAAATGCAACGAACGACTGGTTGTCGTATGACGACCTTTGCTGTCGTTTTCTCTGATCCCACCGGTTTGCTGTGCTTGTTGCTGTAACAAGCTATTGACCAAGGTTGACTTACCAACACCTGATGAACCCATAAAGGCGACCGTTTTTCCGTTTTGACACCAAGGAAGAAGACGTTCGCATTGCTGTTGGTCTAAGGCATTAACGCTTTCAACCATTAATAGAGGGTCGAGCTTTTGTACCAGCGCTTTCTTCTCATCAAGGTCAAGACAGAGGTCGGCTTTGGTTAAAACGATAACGGGTTCTACATCGGCTTCATGAGCGATAGCTAAGTATCGTTCAATTCGGCTCAAGTTAAAGTCATCATTCAACGAGCAGACGATAAACAATGATGTCACGTTGGCGGCGATCAGTTGCTCATTAACCTTACTTCCAGCGGCTTTGCGGTGAAAGAGAGACTGGCGGTCTAACAAGCGAACGAACCTCTGTTCTGAGTCTAGCAGTACCCAGTCACCTACGGTCATTGCGGGTAAAGACTTATGGATCTCCAGGCTGATCTCATCGGTTTCGGTCAATAGCTTATAGCCGCTTCTATGGTGTTCAGTGATGCGGGCTGCAATTAACTCTTGTTCTAAATCTTCGAGTGTTAGCTGTTGTTGAAATAGGTTGTTCCAGCCAAGTGTCGTAAGTGACATAGCTGTGTGTGCTTTGGTATTCATAGTTGCCCCAAGCTTACAGAAAATCTGTATCAATTTGATTCGCTAGGGTCTTAAGACCCCGGTTTGAGTAACACCGGGCAATAGGAAGGGAAGGGGAGTGTTATTAACGAAGCTTCGCCATTCTTGCCGGGTGGGTTTTAACTACAATCATCATATTCTCCTATCAATTTGTTTCATTTCAGTGCAATTCTAGCAAAAGAGGTGGGGAAATTCCCACCTCTGAGCGCAAAGATTTTAGTGCTTATGTTTCATGCCGCTCATGACTTTTTTAACTGGAGCGGTGAAAGTGTGCTTTTCACCATTGGCGAAGGTCAGCTGAACGTCGATTTCCTGATCCTCAGCCAAAGGAGCTTTGAGGTCAAACAGCATGATATGTAAGCTGCCCGGCTTTAGCTCAACTTTGCCTTTAGCCGGAATAGTGATGCGATCTACCTGGCGCATCTTCATCACTTCACCTTCTTTGATGACATCGTGCAGCTCGACTTTACCAGCTGCATCTGTCGTCGCCGACACAATGTAACGCTCCTTGTCTCCGCGGTTCATAAACTCACCAAATACAGCGCTAGTTACCGCTGTTGGGGGAGTTGCGCGTGCATAGGCGTGGTGAGCCATGATGTCCATTTTTGCTTGAGCTAATGGGCTTAGGGCTAAAGATGCCAGTAGCAGGGCTTTAAGTTTCATTTAACTATCCTTCTGATGTAACAGTTTTAAATGCTTCGACCAGCGGAGCTGGTGTCAGTGTGTGTGGCACTTTAGTAATCAATGTGCCATCTGGTTTTAAGAAATAAAAATAGGAGCTGTGATCAAGGGTGTACTTGAGCTCAGAGTTTTCTAATTCTGTCTTACGGAATATGACGCCGTACTTGTGCGCAAGAGGAGTTGTCACTTCTAGCGGCGCAGAAAGCCCTTCAATCATAGGGTGAAAGTATTGAGCGTATTTGTATGAATCAGCCGCCGCATCACGCTCTGGATCGAGTGAGATAAACACAGGGCGGAAGTGACTTTTCGTCTGCTCATCGACCTGATTCAATGCTCCTGCGAGCATAGCCAAAGAGGTTGGACAAACGTCTGGACAACGAGTGAATCCAAAATAGACCACGCGAATACGCGAATCCTGATCATCAAAAAGATTGACTGGCTGGTTGTTCTCACCAAACAAAACAACATCAGATGATTGCTGTTCACCGGACGTCGATTGTGGTTGTTGATCGAGATAAGTTTTAAGGCCAAAGCCCAACACAAATGCGACGACTAAGATTAACGACCAATTTCGGCTCATCGTTCCATCCTTATTGAAGTTTTGATTGATTCGCTGTTATCACTCACTGAGCCATACCAGGTCATGGCGTCAGTAGTACAGACTGGCAGAATAACCTGTCCGGAGAAATTTCCTTGCGGGTTCTTGTCTAGCTTAAATACGACGGTACCCATATCCATCTCATAGCCTTGCAAAGTCATTAGCAGATGATCGCTGTCAGATTGTGGCCACGATACTTCGATTTGCGTTGGGACTAGAGGCTGACTGGTATCTTTGTCGACCTGAATGATGACATCACCCTGCTGGCAACTTTGTGTTGTTAGCAAACAGTATTGATCAAGTGAGACTTGCTGCTGAGTTGCTTGATACCAATTAATTAGGTCGCTGGCAAAGAATCCACTGCCTATAGCGGCGAGGACCAGTAGCAACTTGGCGAATGTGGGCATGATTTCGATCTCTGGGATTTATAGCGACAGCAATGCTAGCACATATCGCTATAAATCCATGAGATTGCGGGTAAAAATGTGCTCGTTATCAAGCCTATAGCGTACGGTTTTTTTGGATGCCATAGATAGCATGGTCAAGAATACGGTCGCCTACTTTTTCCTGATTAGTGAGTATTCC
Organism: Vibrio brasiliensis LMG 20546; assembly: GCF_000189255.1. GTDB lineage: Bacteria > Pseudomonadota > Gammaproteobacteria > Enterobacterales > Vibrionaceae > Vibrio > Vibrio brasiliensis. Next base: position 45,190 of record NZ_AEVS01000081.1, read on the forward strand.
CTCTAAGGTCATTCCTGCCCTTTCGGCAACCTGACGACTCGGTAGATTTTCCACTGCGGCAGACAGTTGTACTTTCTCTAGTTTGAGTTGTTCAAAGGCATGAGTGATGAGGAATTTCACCACTCGGGTTACGATTCCTTTGCCTTGCTGATGTTTAGAGATCCAATAACCAATTTCTGCACACTGGGTATCATAATTGATGCGGTTATAGCTACAGTTACCGACCAGTTCACCGTTATAAATGATTGCGCAGGTCATTGACTTGCCGTCGGCATACTCGTGCAGGACACGTTGAACAAACAGCCTGAAATCTTGTTCACGATTGCAGTGAACAGGCCAGGCTAACCACTGGGATAGGTAGTCTATCTGGTCCTGGACTATAGCAGCGTATTTTACGGCGAATGATTCTTGGACTAGAGCGATAGAAATCTCATCATCAATTTTAAGGCTAAACATACTATCTCACTTGCATAACGGTTTGAACTAACGCTATCAGAGTTAAAAGGTGATGGCTACATAGCAAGACTGAAATAAAATTTTATTTCTGGCACGAAAATAATGCACTACGTTGCACAAGTCACAGATCTGTTAATAACCTTTCATAAAACATGGTTAGAAGCTACATCTTTAGTTTACCCTCGTACGATAAAAAATATTTATAATTAGTTTTAAGTGTTCGAATGAAATTGCCCAAGGAAGACGTGAACGTTGATTTGCGTCGCGTATTATTTGAAATAGCTTATGCACTGGACGCGGTTGGAGTAGACGATATTTATCATGGCCATAGGGTTGCTTACATTGCCTATCGATGTGCGCAGCGACTAGGGTGGAGCGAAGAGAGGGCTCAGACGGTTTTCTCTCTCGGCTTAATCCATGATTGTGGTGTATCTGATACGGCTGAGGGTGCACAGCTTTTAGAGAAATTTGTTCCACGTAGTACCGAAAATCACTGTGTAAGAGGCTACGAGCTATTAAAAGCTTGTCGCCATCTTAGCGATCTTGCCACTCCGATCCTATACCATCACACCTGGTGGCAAGAGTTAGCTGAACTTGATGTCGTCAGTGAACAAGATAAGCAATACGCCGCTTTGATTTTTCTGTCTGATCGGTTGGACTACCTGCATAGTAAAAACGCCCTCGATGCGTTTGGTAATATTACTGACGTGGGTAAACAGCGAATTTTACGTGAATTAGAGACTAATGCTGGATCTATGTTTGAGCCTGAGCAGGTTCATCATATGGCTGAGCTGGTCGTATGTGATGATTTCTGGTTTTCGATGGAAGCGAGATATATTGAGAGTCTGTCGAATAACTTTTTGCATATGCCATGTTTTGCCAGCGAGATTGGTTTGGAAGGATCAATCGAAGTCGCTGAACTGTTCGCCCAGATCGTTGATGCAAAGAGTTCATTTACCTACCAACACTCGCAGCATGTTGCTCAACTGACCGAGTTTTTAGCTCGAAAGTTGGGTTACTCAGAAAAAACCAGCCGCACACTTTATCTTGCTGGTCTGATTCATGATATTGGTAAGCTTAAAACGCCAAGTTCGATTTTACATAAACCGAGCGCGTTAACCGATGAAGAGTACGCTTGTATTAAACGCCATGCGACCGATTCCAGACACGCTTTACAGAGTATGTTTACCAATTCGAAAGTGATTCAGTGGGCGTCTAATCACCATGAGCGTCTTGATGGAACTGGCTACCCTCTTGGACTGACAGCGGAAAGTTTGGATGGACCAAGCCGGTTAGTCGCAGTGGCGGACGTATTTCAGGCGTTAACGCAGTCGAGACCTTACCGAGCCGGTTTACCTCTGGATAACGCGATCAGCATTATTGGTGATTTGGTCGAAAATGGTAAGTTAGATCAGCAAGTGTTTGATTGCCTGGTGGCGAATGCGAATGAGTGTTATCGAATCTCTATTGGGCAGCAATACTTCGAGCCAGCAGTCGCATAACTGCTAGCTCGGATGTGATTATTGTTGGTTGATGAAGGCTTTGAAACGAGCTTGGGTTGCTGCGTCAGCCTTGCTGTACCAAAAATGCAGCATCTCTTCGGCGGTGTTATCGCCAGCTTTAGTCGTATTTTGATCGATCTTAGCCGGTAAGGTCACAGGAACGACGGCTGCAGTTGCTGTGGCGACCGCCGCAATACCACCTCTACGGTTGTAATCCGCCAGTTCGATTCTATGGTTACGTCCTATCTGCATCCCATCTTTAACAAGCTTGTCTTGTTTCACTGCGATAGGCTTCCCGCTGTTATCAAGTAGTGACCATTCCACTTCGCGGATCTGCTTAGCTCCGTCATGTTCGTTACGATATTTTGGCAATTCAAACTCTAACGCAGTATCACTAGCAGAGAATGTGCCTACAAGAGGATCACTTTCCAGAATAACGCGGTCTTTGCCCTGGTCGAAATATGGCTGGTACTTAAATAGGATCTGGTTTTCACCGTCTGGTAGGGTCAGAGTTTTGTTTGCTGAGAAGAAACCACCAGAAACCTCTGGTTTGCTGTCATTTACCACCAAGACGTCGATTGTGTCTGGGATGGCAATAGTGACATCCGCAGCTGCTGTTGCGCTGAGCCCTAACATCACAGCAGCAACAGGTGTTGTTTTAATTTTCATTTTTGTTTCCTAGTAAACAGGCGCTTATCCCCTATGAGATTGCCTAGCTCACCGCATGATTTCAATATACAAATGTGAGAAGTTTGAAAAATTCATCAAAGCTTAATCATCCTCTAACTAGAGAGTGGCGAATTGATAAATTTGAGCTATGTTTCACGGTAATTTTTGACCAATTAGGACTATAATTAAATCTGTGTTCAATGAATCAGGAGGATGACGCTGTGGTATGTAGTAAAATGTTAGACAACAGATTAGTGTTGTCGCCATGGTATAGCATTGATTACACCCTATCCCTGCTCAACAAAGAGTCAACGTCTCGTTAATTTTCTCAGGTGCATTCGCACCTAGGCTAGTACATCTAAATTAAACCATTCGCGCTAACTAAATAGCCGCGAACAGAACAGATCTATCTATAGGAAATTAACAATGAAACGTATCCCAGAACCTTTCCGCATCAAAATGGTTGAACCAATCAAGATGACCACTTACGACGATCGCGTCGAAGCGCTTAATGAGGCGGGTTTAAACCCATTTTTGCTCAGAAGTGACGATGTCTATATTGACTTGTTAACAGACTCTGGAACAGGTGCGATGAGTGACAACCAGTGGGCGGGCTTAATGATGGGCGACGAGTCGTACGCTGGTAGCCGTAACTACTACAATTTGTGTGCGGCGGTGGAGCACTTCTTTGGTTACAAGCTAACGGTTCCTGCACACCAAGGGCGTGGCGCGGAACAGATCTTGTTCCCTGCACTTATCGAGCGTATGAAAACGGTGCGTGGTGGTAAAGATCCTGTCTTTATCTCTAACTATCACTTTGATACTACCGCAGGTCATATCGAGCTAAATGGTGGTAAGGCAATTAATGTGGTTGATAAGCATGCGTTTGACACCACAACCCCTTACGACTGGAAAGGCAACTTCGATCTTGAGAGGCTGGAAGCGACGATTGAAGAGCACGGTTCGGAAAACATCTGTGCGATTATCACCACAGTGACCTGTAATAGCTCCGGTGGTCAGCCAGTGTCGATGGCGAATATGCGTGCAGTGTATGAGATCGCGACTAAGAATGATATTCCAGTGGTTATAGACTCAGCGCGATACTGTGAAAATGCTTATTTCATCAAGCAACGAGAAGAGGGTTATCAGGATAAGTCGATTCTGGAAATCATTCGTGAAATGTACCAGTACGGCGACATGCTCACTATGTCCGCTAAAAAAGACCCTATGGTTAATATTGGCGGCTTGTGCTGTATTCGTGATCATGAAGAGCTTTTCCAGGCAGTTCGTACTCGCTGTGTTCCAATGGAAGGCTTTGTGACTTACGGTGGTATGGCTGGCCGTGATATGGAAGCACTGGCTCGCGGATTGTATGAAGGCGCGGATGAAGACTATCTACATTACCGTATCAGTCAGGTCGAGTACTTAGGTGAGCGACTAAGAGAAGGTGGCATTCCAATTCAGTACCCGACGGGCGGCCATGCAGTATTCGTTGATGCGGCGAAGATTCTTCCTCATATCCCTGCAAATGAGTTCCCTGCTCAGGTCCTGTGTAATGCACTGTATCTTGAAGCAGGAATTCGAGCAGTGGAAATTGGCTCGTTGCTGCTTGGCCGTGATCCAGAGACAGGAGAACAGAAAGCGTCTGAGCTTGAGCTAATGCGTTTGACTATTCCAAGACGTGTCTACACTAACGATCATATGGATTACATCGCTGATGCAATCATCGCATTGAAAGAGCGAGCGCACGAGTTAAAAGGACTAACCTTTGACTATGAGCCTCCTGTTCTTCGTCATTTCACGGCACGTTTTAAGTCTAAATAATCATCATCGATGAGTAAGATAGCACTGCTTGATCTCTTTTTGATTTTGCAGTGCTATATTTTAATCTTTTGCTAATTGATAGATATATAATCTGTGATTTTTCCTACAGAATCCTTCTTTCGCTACTTGCTGCTTCCTGGCCAAAATTTGAGTCAATATCTTCTTTGTGATGTAACAACGTGATAACAACTAAATAATTTCACATGTTGACTCGAAATTAGTGGCTATTCTTTTTCTCCATGAAGAAAGTTTCTTAAATACTTGTCGGGATGTTCCCTCATTTGTAGGAGAACAGATTGAACTTTGGTTTTAGGGATTAAAACGAGTAATGAGAGAAATAGTTATGAATCGTATAACTCTGTGTGCTGCGAGTATCGCGTTGGCGATATCGGGCATCGCTGTGGCTGCGCCTGCAGTGCCGATAGTAGATAAAAATGGTTCGAATGATCTTCAGTTTTCGAAAATTCAATTAGCAATGGAAACCACTTCTGGCTATGACCAGATGGTCCAATATAGCGAACAGGTCGACATCGCTATTAAGTTTAACCAGTGGAGTAGCAGTGTTACGGGTGACACTTATAAGATCTACTTTGATGGTCAACAAGTAGCGACTGGCCCTATTAATGGCGCACAAACTGTTGCTAGCTTCACCTATAGCCAAGCAGGACGTTACCAGCTTACCGTTGAAGCATGTGACGCTACAGTATGTAGCACCAGTGACCCTGCAGAGATCGTTATTGCTGATACTGATGGCGCTCATTTAGCTCCGTTGCAGATGAACATTGATGCGAATAACAAGTCTTATAATACCGACCCTAATACCGTAGTCGGTACTTACTTTGTAGAGTGGGGTATTTATGGTCGAGACTTCACCGTAGATAATATTCCAGCGGATAACCTTACTCACATTCTTTACGGATTTATCCCAATTTGTGGCCCGAATGAGTCACTTAAAGCGGTAGGCGGAAACAGTTTCCAAGCGCTGACCACCGCTTGTCAGGGTATGTCTGATTATGAAGTTGTCATTCACGACCCTTGGGCTGCATATCAGAAAAGCTTTACTCAGGCTGGGCATGAATACAGCACGCCAATTAAGGGTAACTATGGCATGCTAATGGCGCTTAAGCAGCGTAACCCAGATCTCAAGATTATCCCTTCAATTGGTGGTTGGACACTTTCTGACCCATTTTTCGATTTTACCACCAAGGCTAACCGTGACACTTTTGTCGCCTCTGTAAAACGCTTCCTGAAAACATGGAAGTTCTATGATGGTGTTGATATTGACTGGGAATTCCCAGGCGGTGGCGGCGCTGCAGCAGATAAAGGTGACCCGGTGAATGATGGCCCAGCTTACATTGCGTTGATGCAGGAACTGCGCGTTATGCTTGATGAGCTGGAAGCGGAGACCGGACGCACTTATGAACTGACGTCTGCTATTGGTGTTGGTTACGATAAGATTGAAGACGTCGATTATGGCAATGCAATTCAATACATGGATTACATCTTTGCCATGACCTATGACTTCTATGGTGGTTGGAACAATGTTCCAGGACATCAGACGGCCCTTTACTGTGGCACATTTATGCGCCCGGGCCAGTGTGATGGTAGCGGTGTTGATGAGACTGGTGAAGCATACAAAGGTCCGGCATACACTGCAGACAATGGTATTCAGGCACTGTTGGCGCAGGGTGTTCCAGCTAACAAACTTGTGCTAGGTGCGGCGATGTATGGCCGTGGTTGGGATGGTGTAACTCCGGATACCTTGTCCGATCCAACCGACCCAATGACAGGTACAGGTAGCGGCCCTCTGACAGGCACTACTGCTCAAGGCGTCTGGGAAGCGGGTGTGATTGATTACAAAGGCATTAAGTCTTACATGCTGGGTGCGGATAATACTGGTATTAATGGCTTCCAGTATGGTTATGATGATCAAGCACAAGCACCGTGGGTATGGAACCCAAGTACTGGCAAGTTAATTACTTTTGATGATTCGCGTTCTGTGATTGCTAAAGGCAACTATGTACGTCAACTTGGTCTTGCTGGTCTTTTCTCTTGGGAACTGGATGCAGATAATGGTGATATCTTAAACGCAATGCATGAGGGTCTGGCTGATGGTAGTGTCACGCCTGACAATCGCAATCCAATTGCTCGCGCCGGAGCGGATGTCACGGTTGTTGGTCCTGCAAGTGTGACACTTGATGGCAGTGCTTCTAGTGATAGTGATGGCAGCATTGTTAGTTACCAGTGGACACAGACGGCGGGTACGTCTGTCAGCCTGAGCGGAGCCGCCTCTGCTTTAGTAAGCTTCGATGTTGTTGAAGTAACTCAAGCTGAAACACTTTCATTCCAATTGAGCGTTACTGACAACGAGGGTGCGGTCGCCACTGATACCGTCAATGTCACTGTTAATCCAGCCGACCAGCCAGTTGAAAACCAAGCTCCTGTAGTAGAAGTTTCGGCACCTGCCAATGCAAGTCAGGGTGATCTTGTGCAAATTACCGCCTCAGCAACAGATGCGGATAATGATCCTCTTACTTACAGCTGGCAAATCCCAGCGGGTCTGGAGGCGACGATCAACGGAGCGTCAGTGAGCTTTATTGCGCCAGAGTATAGCCAGGATACTTCATTGATATTCACTGTCTCGGTTAGTGATGGTCAGGCTACGACGGCTGCATCAAGCACGGTTGTCGTCGCTGCCTCAACGGGCACTGGTGGTCAGTGTGACAACTTGTGGGATGCGACCATTCCTTATCCAAACCCAGGTACTCAGGTAGTATGGGAAGGTTATGTGTGGGAAAACAAATGGTATGCAAACATTGGAGAGAACCCACTAAACTCAGGTGAATGGGGTGTGTGGAAACAAGTCGGTATCGCTGACTGCTCTGCACAATAACTATCTTAAAACATAGCTAACTAGCCAAAGCCACTTGGGCAACCGAGTGGCTTTGTTGTATTTATAGCAGGTCTAAATAACGCTATATCTTTACCTGACCATTTTTGCCCAAATGATAATTTTATATTTTTCAATTAATTAGAGCTTGATTTATTAGTATTGCTTAGTGAGGAATTGAGCTCAATATCATTGTTTATGATACCTGAAAATGAGAACGAATTATTAATCCTTGACCTTGACTCTAGAACCGCCGCGATTTTTTTACACAGAAAAGAAAGTGTCCTAAATAGTGTTAGCGATGCTCAAGTTGAGCAGGTTGAATTCTAGCTTTTAGGCTAGTCACTAAGGGAAAGAGAGAAAATAGGTATGAATCGTATTACTTTGTGTGCCGCGAGCATCGCTTTAGTAATTTCAGGGCTATCGGTAGCATCACCTGTCACTCCGGATATTGATGTTGGAGGTTCCAATAACCTCAAGTATTCGAAGATTGAATTGTCGATGGGGGGCCCCGCAGGTTACAACCAGATGGTTCAGTACAATGAACAGATCCCAATCACCATAGCTTTTAACCAAGCTGCTGGGCAAACAGGAGACACTTACAAGATATATTTCGATGGTAACCAAGTTGCGACAGGGCCGATAAGCAGCTCGCAGACAGTTGCTGTTTTTAACTACGCGCAGGGTGGGCGCTATCAAGTCAGTGTGGAAGCGTGTGACTCTTCAGGGTGTAGTGAAAGTGCCACGAGAGAACTTGTTATTGAGGATACTGATGGAGCGCATTTAGCTCCTCTGTCCCTAAACGTTGACCCAAATAACCAGTCTTATGATACCGACCCTGACACTGTCGTCGGAAGTTACTTTGTTGAATGGGGTATCTATGGTCGTGATTTCACCGTAGACAAGTTACCAGCTGACAATCTTAGCCATGTTCTTTATGGTTTTATCCCAATTTGTGGCCCTAATGGCTCATTAATGGCCGCCAACTCAAATAGTTATTCTGCGTTAATGGCTGCTTGTCAGGGAGTGAACGACTATGAAGTCGTGGTGCATGATCCATGGGCTGCTTACCAGAAACTATTTAGTCAGGCAGGACAGAATGCGAGTTCTGAGATTAAGGGTAACTATGGCATGCTTATGGCGCTAAAACAGCGCAACCCTGACCTTAAAATTATTCCTTCAATTGGTGGTTGGACACTGTCTGATCCATTCTTCGACTTTACCACCAAGGCGAATCGCGACACCTTCGTCGCATCCGTTAAACGCTTCTTAAAAACCTGGAAATTCTATGATGGCGTTGACATTGACTGGGAGTTCCCCGGTGGTGGTGGTGCGTCGGAAACGTTGGGCGACCCGGACAATGATGGCGATGCATATGTCGCGTTAGTGCAAGAGTTGCGTGCAATGTTAGATCAGCTGGAAGCAGAGACCGGACGAACGTATGAGCTAACTTCTGCTATTGGAGTAGGTTATGACAAACTAGAAGATGTTAACTATGCCGATGCCGCTCAGTATCTCGATTATATTTTCGCGATGTCCTACGACTTCTATGGTGCTTGGAACAATATCCTTGGTCACCAAACAGCGCTCGGTTGTGGCAGCTTTATGCGTCCGGGCGAGTGTGACGGTAGTGGTGTTGATGAAAATGGTGAAGCGTACCAAGGCCCTGCATATACGGCAGAAAATGGCATTCAACTACTGTTGGCACAGGGTGTCCCAGCTAACAAGTTAGTGCTAGGTGCTGCAATGTATGGTCGTGGTTGGGAAGGCGTCACCCCCGATACACTTTCGAATCCTAATGATCCAATGACAGGCGTTGGTAGCGGTCCTTTAACTGGCACCACTGCCCAAGGGGTGTGGGAACCGGGCGTTATCGACTATAAAGGCATCAAAACCTTTATGCTTGGAGCTGATAACACTGGTATTAATGGTTTTCAATATGGCTACGATGAACAAGCAGAAGCACCTTGGGTATGGAATCCAACATCAGGTCAGTTGGTGACATTTGACGATCCTCGTTCTGTTCAGGCTAAAGGCCAGTATGTGCGTCAGTTAGGGCTTGCTGGTCTGTTCTCGTGGGAAATCGATGCGGATAATGGTGACATTCTCAATGCTATGCATGAAGGCTTAGCTGCCGATGACAATCTCGTTGAGGAAAATCAGGCTCCGATTGCTGATGCAGGTTTGGATGCGACAGTAACAGGTCCTGCGACCATCACGCTTGATGGCAGTGGTTCGAGTGATAGTGATGGCTCGATTACTGATTACAACTGGACTCAGATTTCCGGAACACCTGCGTCATTGAATGGATCAGGCAGTGCGACGCCGAGTGTTACGCTGGATGCTGTTACGCAAACTGAAACACTTACCTTCCAGTTATCGGTCACAGATGACCAGGGAGAAGTGGGCGTTGATACAGTAAGTATCACGGTTAATCCGCCACCAGCACAAAACCAAGCGCCTGTTGTTGAGCTGACTGCGCCTGATAGGGCCTGGTTCAGTCAGAGAGTCGTGATTAACCTTTCCGCTCACGATCCGGATGGTGACCAACTGTCTTATCAATGGCAAATACCGAGCAATCTAGGTGTTAGTGTCAGTATGACAAATGAGTCAGCAACCTTTACTGCACCTTTGGCTATTATTGATAAAGAAGTTACCTTTTCTGTTACGGTCAGCGATGGTGAAGTGTCAACGACTGATTCGGTTACTATGACTATCAAATCGCCGTATCCACCAATGTTCCAGAGTTGGCTAGTGTACATTTATGGACTCTTTGGCATTCCATATTAATCATCGGGCATAAACAAAAAAGCCATTCGGGAGACCGAATGGCTTTGGTTTGTTGTCAGTAGTCAGGTTCTGCGGATTAGTTAACCGCCCTTACTTTGCCTTGTTTTAGATTATTGAGCACATCTGATTTCGGACCATCAGCAATAACACACCCTTTTTCCATGACGATAACGCGATCAACCACATCAAGCATCGAGGTCTTATGGGTTATCAAGATTAGGGTTTCGCTTGGTTTTAGCTGAGCTAGTTGCTGCTTGATATGCATCTCAGAGCGGTTATCCATTGCGCTGGTTGGTTCATCCATCAGCAATACTGGGGGACGACCGAGCAGCGAACGGGCAATGGCTACTGCCTGACGTTGACCGCCAGATAGCAACATACCACCTTCACCTACTTGTCTCTCTAAACCGGCAGGATCCTGCTGAGTAAACACGGTAACACCAGCACGGTTCGCTGCATCGAGAACATCACGGTCATCCGCTAGTGGACGGCCAAGCGTAATGTTGTCTCGAATACTGCCATAGAACAGCTGACTGTCTTGCGGCACACAACCAATGTTGCGGCGAATGTCGATATGATGAAGCTGGTCAATATCGGTATCGTCAATACGTACATGGCCTTCAGTTGGTTTGTAGAGACCCATAATCAAACGTTCAAGAGTGGTTTTACCTGAGCCGATACGGCCGATGATCGCTACTTTTTCACCTGGGTTAATGGTCAGGCTTAAGTCACGTATCGAGGCAATTGGAGAGTCTGGATAGTGGAACGTCACCTTATCCAGTTCAATCTTGCCATGCACAATCGGACGGTGGATGTAGCGTTTTCCTTCTTCCTGCTCATCTGGCATCGACATCACCTGCTCGATGATGGTCATCGATGACTTAGCCTGATTGTATCGAGTGGAAAGTAGTGAAAGCTGAACCATAGGACCGATGGCGCGGCCACTCAGCATGGTCGCAGCAATCAGGCCACCCATAGTGAGTTCACCTTCAGCAATCAGGTAGACGCCGAGAATGATCATACCGACGTTGGATGCCTGCTGAACGAAACCAGCGGTATTTTGGATGCCATCTGTAATACGGCGACTCTTAATGTTCCAGTTCGCCATGTGAGCCACTGCTTCTTCCCAGCGGAACTGGAACTGGCTTTGTGCACCAAACAGTTTGACCGTTTCTAAGCCAGACAAACTCTCAATCAGGTTGGCATACTTCTGCGACGCTAAGCGTGAGCCTTCTTCAATGGTGTGTCGAAGCGGACCCTGGATCAGTAGTGAGTAAACAACCAGAATCAATACACCGACGATAGGCACGATCACCAAGTTGCCGGCCATTAACCAGATCAAGATCAGGAACAGAATCGCGAAAGGCAGGTCAATCAAAGAGCCGATAGTCGCCGAAGTAAAGAACTCACGAATCGATTCAAACTCCTGCAAATGTCGTGCGAAGGCACCGACAGAAGCAGGACGAGCTTCCATTCGAATTCCCATGACCTTGCTGAACAGTTTCGAGGAGATCAGTATGTCGGATTTCTTACCGGCTACATCAATAAAGTAGCTGCGCAGTAACTTGAGTGTTAAGTCAAACAAGAAGATGACAAAGATACCGCTGGCCAAAACCCACAGGGTTTCAAAGGCTAGGTTAGGCACGACTTTGTCGTAGACCAAACGAGTAAACATCGGCGCGGCGATGGCGAATAAGTTGATCAGAATTGAGGCGATAAGTACATCGCGATAGATCTTTTTCGATTGCCAGATCGTGCCCCAGAACCAGTGACCTTCGCGGGTCTTAAGTACCTCTGGCGAACGCTCGTCATAACGGAACTGCTTTTTAACCAGAAAGTAACGGCCAATATAGAGCTGATTCAGCTCATCGAGAGGAATTGATATTGGTACTAAACCAGATTCACCAGTGACGATTTCTGCCTCAGTTTTGTCATCATTGATGCTGTTGAGTACACAAGCATCACCACTTTTCAGAATGAGTACTACCGGCAGCACTAACTGAGAAATCTCAGTCAGTGCAGCACGGTTCTCTTTCGCAACCAGCCCGGCACGTTCAGCAGAACGTGGAAAAAGGAAAGGGGTCAGCTTACCGTCTGAAAGCGGTAAGCCGTTGATGAGAGCCTCTGGAGAGTTTGCTAAACCGTAGTATCGACTGACGTAGATAAGCGAGTTTAATAGCGGATCCTGCATGCTATACCTTTTAAAGTGTTATTTATCTACGATAAAGCCTTGGAAGACTTCTATAAAGTGTTCAGATAAGAAATCTAGCTGAGTCTGAGTTTCGACACGTGATGCAATCGTCTTAATGCCCAGGTTGTGCGCCGTTCTTGAGATAGAAGTCAGAGTAAATTTCTGTTTCTCATCGTCAAGGTGGTGGGTGTACAGGTAATCAAGCTTAACATAAGCCGGGCGGAACTCATTGATGTAGTCGAGAGACTGGAAGTTACGGCCATAGTTATCGACACCAAAGTCAGCACCAGCTGCACGCACCGCATTACAGAACAGCGCTGTATGGTGCGGCGAGTTAATAAAGCAGTTTTCCGGGATTTCAAAGTGCAGTAGTGAAGCGACAGTGTTGTGCTTGTTGAGTAACTGCGTTACCCAACGAATAAAGCTTGGCTGCGAAATACTGCTTTGGGCAATGTTGATCGCAACTGGTTCTTCAAATTCATTTTCTTCCAGTCGTTTAACAATCGACTCAATAACGTATTCGTCAAATAGGTGGCTGGCATTGAGCTGCTCCAGGGCGAACAGGTATTGGTTAGCACTGTAACGTTCACCGTCTTTCTCAATAGCAGAGAACACCTCACGATGGTAAGCCTGCCCCCAGCTATCGTTGGCTGCCTGGAAGCGGAAGCTGAACCAGTCATTGCTGATCGCTTCTTCAACCAGATTCTTCCATTGCTGTTTACCCATTAGCCCTTCATTTTGTTCGCCGGTGACGTAGCCGTAACTTAGTTCAGGGTTCGACTTAGCGGTCGCAAGCGCGTTATCCAGCATGGTCAGCAGTTCAGAAGAGCTGGTGGATGCCTTGTTGTACACCACACCCAGTGCCAGATTCGATGTCGCCATACCTGTTGGATCAGCATTGATGTCCTGAACGTAAGTGACAATGCTTTCTGCGATCAGTTTCAGGTCTGAGTCTTCGGTGTTTGGCAAGATAAAGCCGAACTCTTCAGTCGAGATACGTGCCAGAGTAACGTTTGGTGAAGAAAGGGATACTTTCAAGTGATCCGCCAGTTCGCGGACCATACCATCGCCGGCTTCATAGCCCTTGTCGTCATACAGCTCGCGGATAAAGCTCGCTTCCAGAATAGCGACACCACCAATACCACCTTCGCCAATCCAGGAGTTAAGCTGGCTCATGTAGTAAGCACGGTTACCCAATTGAGATACAGGATCGATGTAGGCACGCTCACGAAGTTGCTGAGCTTCTTTCGCTTGCGCCTGGAATGATTTCTCAAGTTGAGCTGACATACTATTAATGCCGTCGACGACATAAATCAAATCCTGAGTTGCAGGACGCGGTAGTGGTTCGCCAAATTGGTTCTTGGCGACCTGTTCCATCTTGTTGACGATCAGTTGCAAAGGACGTAATGCACGTTTGAGAATAAACGAGATTGAGAACAAGCCGATGAGCATGATGATACAGAATGCAATGACCAGACGTTCAAATGCGAGCCATAGCTGGGTGTAGGCGTCCCCAGGGTGGCTAACAATTTCAACTTCTGCCAGTTGCATCCAGCCGCTGGTAACGACTCGGCGATCATGGATTTTTTCAAACAAGTTCAGGTTGGTGAACCACTTAGGCACATTGTTCGGCTTTATCGGGTACGAGCGGAGAATTTCATCCCCTGTATCGAGGAAGATCAGTCGCACAATCGAGTAGCTACTGCCATCGAATAGTGCATTAATGACCGACTCTACCGCCACCTGATCTTTGTTTTCCAGATAAGGGGCTAAAGCTAAGCCGACGGTGTTGATGGTGTTGTTCACCTCTGAGCGTTGTTGCTGAATGAGGTTACTTCTCGTGGTATTGAACTCGATGATAAACACCGAGATCAATAACATCAAAATAACCGCAATCATGCCCGCGACAAGTTGTTTATATAACGTCATATTGCCTACTCATCATAGTTAACTATGGGTTTGTTAAGTTTGAGCGATTTCTCACGAGCGCGTAGGTCATTCCAAAGGCTTAACCTAGATGATTTACCCGCGAGTTGTCCTTTTTTCGACTTCATTAACCACAAGTTCTTACCGTTGAAACTGTAGATAGGTAACAGATCTCGTCGCGTTGAAGCTCGTTTTATTTCTGGATTGATATTATCTAATAGTATCGGCTCTGCGCTTGGCTTTGAGTAGTAAGCGAGAACCATATGGAATTGATTAAGCTCGATGGCTTTTACGTACACTAAGCGTAGTTTTTTGTCAGAGACGCCTAGCTCAAGCAGCGAAAAGTACTTAGCGATAGTGAAGTCTTCACAGTCGCCCGCATTACTGCCTAGAAACTCAAGAGGCGTTGCCCAATAGTCATTGCGGCCCCATAAGTTGATGTCATTGACGAAATTGAGCTGGTTGAAGAAGTTATTTACCTGAGTAAGCTTCTGGCGCTCGGGTAGAGACTTATACTGGGCCATCTCTTTGCGCCATGTTTCCACGCGTCGTCCGGCGCGGTCACCATAGGTTTTACGCACAGCATCAACCCAACGTTGCTCTTGTGTGTTAAGAGCAAACGAGGTAGTTGATGCCAATAATAGCAACGTAAGTGCTATCGCTGACTTCATGATGAAGTGAGCTTTCAAGCGAATGTCCTTGCGTGATCAAGCATAAATTTATTCCTTGAGTGCGTTGTTCTGCGCGCTGAGGATCGGCTTTAACAGGTACTCCAGGATGGTGCGCTTACCTGTAATGATGTCTACTGAAGCCGTCATACCGGGGATGATAGGTAATGAATTGTCCTTATCAAGACTGGTTTCCTTGGTGCGTACGCGAACCAGATAAAAGCTGTTTCCTTCCTCATCGGTAGTGGTATCGGCACTAATATGTTCCAGAGTTCCCTCGAGACCACCGTACTTGGTAAAGTCATAGGCACTGAACTTGACGATGGTGTGCAGTTCCGGGCGTAGGAATGCGATGTCTTGGGGAGCTATCTTGGCTTCAACCAGCAAGGTATCTTCACTTGGAACAATCTCGACGATATCCATACCTGGCTGAATTACGCCGCCAACGGTGTTGACGTTGAGGGTCTTAACCGTACCTGTTACTGGCGAGGTGACGATGGTACGATTTACTCTGTCCTCTAGACCAACCGTCGACTCTGTCATTGATGACAACTTATCTTGTGCCTGATTGAGTTTCTCTTGCTGTTCTGAACGGAATTTCTGCGCAGCATCAATGCGGCTAAGCATCGCTTCTCGGATCGCAGACTTAAGTACCGGCATTTTCAGCTCGCTGGATGTCAGCTCACGACGAGTATCGTTCACCTGACGTTGTAGCTTCAGGAGCTCAATACGAGGGACAACGCCTTCTTCGGCTAGTGGCTGGGTGATATCCAGCTCTTTCTTGGCAAAGCGGTAGCTTTCGCGCAGGTTTTTAATTCGCGCCTGAATCTCAACCAAGTCCTGTTGCTTCTGTTTTACCTGCTGATCAATCAGAGAGATTTGGTTGCGAAGGTTGTTGAGGTCCTGGCGATATTCTGCACGCTGACGAGCAACCAGGTTCGGTTGAAGTTCGTTTAACGTTGGTGGAAACGCGAGTTTATTGAAGTTGAGCTGGACGTTTCTCTGCCAGTTCTTTTCATCGAAGTCTTCATTGATTTCGACACTGGTAATCGACGCGGAAAGTTGAAGAACACTCGCCGTTAAGTTGGCGACCTGCTGTTCTCTTTCACGATAGTCGGAACGGAAACGGGTATCATCGATCAGCAGCAATTGCTGGCCCTTTTCGACTTTTTGACCTTCGCGGACCAGAATCTCTTTAACCAAGCCACCTTCAAGGTTCTGCACAACCTGAATTTGTGATGACGGAACAACTTTTCCCTGTCCGACTGTTACTTTGTCAATCTCCGCCCATGATGCCCAAAGTCCGGCAAGCACAAAAAAGATCACCATTACCCAAAGCATAATACGAGCGCTGCTCGGGGTATTTAGCAACAGTGCAGCTGTCTTATCATCAACGTAATCCAGCTCGTTAGGAGTAAGTTTGTTATAACTGCTCTTACTCATTGGTGATCCTTGTAAAATGGAGTTATTTGGTTGATTTTATTATTCATTGCGCTAAATGTTAAGGATTTGCTGTCAGTTTTGTTCCCGTAATTGATATATAGCGATGATTTAATCAATAGTTTGTATAGAGTGTAGCGTTATCCAACGCTATGGGCTTGAGTTCTTGTTATTAAGAGCGCACAATCGACAAAAAAATTTCGCCGAGGAGAAAAGATGGAACTTGAAGATATTCGTCGTGAATACACCAAAGGTGGCTTGCGCAGAAAAGATTTACTTGCTGATCCGATTGCTCAGTTTGACTTTTGGCTTAAGCAGGCGATTGACGCTGGACTCACTGACCCGACTGCAATGACGGTCGCGACGGTTGATGAATCGGGCCAGCCTTTTCAGCGTATTGTGCTGCTGAAAGATGTCGATCAGAATGGTTTCATCTTCTACACCAACCTGGGCAGCCGCAAAGCGCAACAGATTGAAGCGAACTCGAAGGTGAGTCTCCATTTCCCATGGCACCCATTAGAGCGACAAGTACACATCACAGGTGTGGCTGAAAAACTGTCAGCGGTCGAGAACATGAAGTATTTTTCTTCTCGTCCTAAAGCGAGCCAGTTAGCGGCGATTGCCAGTAAGCAGAGCAGCCGTATTAGTGCTCGTGGAGTACTGGAAGGGAAGTTTTTAGAATTAAAGAAAAAGTTCGAACAAGGTGAGATTCCTGTACCGAGCTTCTGGGGTGGTTTCCGTATCAAGCCGCAGAGTATCGAGTTTTGGCAGGGAGGCGAGCATCGTTTGCACGACCGATTCCTTTTCTCCAAAGATGCCGAAGAGTGGCATATCGACCGTTTAGCTCCATAAAAAAATACGCCGCTTTATGCGGCGTATTCATTATGTAGGGCAATAGAAATTTGTGTCTTTAGTAAGGTCTTTGGAATGTGTGAACCAAAGCCTTGTTCCAGAGCCATATCAATCAGCTGCGCCTTTGAGTGAGCACCAAACTTCACTCTCAATCGAGCGACATAGCTTTCTAAGGTTTTGATCGAGATGTTCATTACCTTAGCGATATAGTGGGGCTTCTTACCATATAGCAGTAAAAACAATGCCTCCGACTCTCTATTGGTCAGCTTATGATCAAATCTGGTCGCATTAAGTGTGTCAGCCACCAGGTTTTCTTCGGCTGATACACCTGTTGCACGGCATATCCAGTGCCCGACTTCTAAAATCGCTGTGTCAGACAGCTCTTGGCCGTAGAAAATCGTTCCCTGAACCTCTCCGGCGTCATCCAGCCAAGGTGTCTTGGTGAAAATATGTGCACGCCAACTGCCGTCGGGGTAAGGGTGAATATCGAGAATTCTTAGCGCGGTATTGTTTTCTATTACATATCGATCTTGCTTAACGAAATCTGCAGCACAACGAGTAGTAGGGCTAGGCATTTGGAAATCAGTCAGACCGATACAGTCTTGAGATTCATTGAAGCCGATTAATTTGGCATAAGCGGTGTTAGCATAAACAAATACAGAATTGAGGTCTTTGCATCCCCAGTAGCCGGGTAACTGGCTGAATAAAGAGACTTGCTGCTCGTTCACTTAAAAAAACTTCTTACTAAACAGGGTGGGTATGATATCAAAGGCATACGCCATGTACGACATAAAAAATGCCAGACATCATACGATGACTGGCAAACACAAGAATAAATCTTGTCGACGTGTAGAAGAGGTTCTATGAACTCAGTAAATTACTGAGCATAGACGTATCAATTGATACCGAGATGGATGGCTAAATCCAACTCAATATTGAGTGTATATGAAGGGAATTATATAAAAAGGGGGGAAATCCCCCCTTAAAAAGCTAGTTGATGTCTCTAACTACCCGGAAACCAAGATAGTTTGCCGCAGAGAAAGGAGAGAGGTATAGCTGTTTATCAGCCGCTGCCATATCCGGTGAGAAGTTCCATGCACCGCCTTTAGCGACACCTCTCGGGCTGCTTGTCCATTGCCAAACGTTACCTACGCTATCGTAGATACCCAACTGGTTTGGTTGGAAGGCGCTGACAGGTGCAGTACTAATATTTGACCACGGTGTACCGCTCCAGCCGGTATTGGCTTCACCTGGCGCGAACTCGTTACCCCACCAGTATTTATCCTGACTACCAGCTCGTGCGGCTATCTCCCACTCTTCCTCAGTCGGTAGGCGGTATGAGGCGCCAGTCTGTTTACGTAGCCAGTTAGTGTAAGAAACCGCATCGTTCTGGCTGACACAGACCACAGGAGAGTTAGGGTACTGTTTGAAGCCCGGATCACGCCAACTGCTGTTTGCGATAGGCGTTACTTCGCCTTCCGCGAGTGTCGTACAGGTGTTTTTCAGCTCAGCATCGGTCTGGTAGTTGGTCTGCTCGACGAAAGTTGCGAACTGACTTACCGTGACGGGAGTAGCACCAATTCCGAAAGCATGATCAAGGGCAACCTGATTCGATGCGTTTTCGCCTGTGTAGTAGGTGCCTTGAAGAATCGTTACTAGCTCTGGAGCGTGACCGCTGCTTGCCAGACCATCTGCAAACTTGGCACCAGCACGCAGTGGATTGGCTTTTTCAGTCAATACAGCACGCAGCGAGGTATCAGCATTGACAGTCAGTTGCTGGCTGTATGACTTGTAACCGTCTTTCTTAACTGTGATGTCGTGGAGGCCGATAGGTAGCATGATTTCTACTGGCGTGCTGCCGTAGGAAACACCATCTATGGTCACTTTGTCGTTGTATTGGTTAGAGCGAATCGCCAGCGTTACCCAGGCGATCTCCTGATCATCCTGGAAGTGGTTGTCAATTGAGCCCGGAGCAAAACAGTATTGGTTATCCACTTGTAGTAGTTCACAAGCGACTCTCTCTTTTGGACGAGCTTCCAGCTCAACGTCCATTAATGTTCGATAGCGAACGCCATCGTAAAAGCCTTGTTCTGTCGTGGTATGTTTTACTACGTGGATGTTGAGGGCAACATCATTGATATTGCGTTTAACCAGTGAGCTTTCGCTAGTGTGGTCAACAATTTCATTTCTAAATTGCTTAACGGCTTTTTGTAGCGCTAGTTCTTTAGTCTGTTGGTCACATTGCGCCAGAGTCAGTGAAGCCTGACAGCGATTGGTGAAACTTACTGAAAGCTTCTGCGGCTGTTGCAATTCTAGTTTGAGCTGGTCAACGCGAGCGCGGACTTTATGCTCGTCTAGCTCAGCAATGGCGAGTTTAATCGCATCTACTTCAGCTTTGCGAGTCGCAAGCAGCGCTTTTTCTTCTTCCAGTTTTTGTTCGGCAGCGAGGCGCGCTTTCTGGTTCTGCTTTACTGAAGACCAGGCTTCTTGATAGGACTTTTGTGATGCAGCCAGATCAACGTTTGGATCATCAATCATGCGTTGATAATCAGTTTCGAGCTTGCTTTTTGCACTAGCAAACGCGTTATCAAGTGTTTTCGCCGTTTGTTGAAGAGACGTCAACTCAGCTTGCTGTTTGTTAAATTGAGCCTGTTGCTCGTCGGAGGCTTGTTGTGCAGACTTTAACTCATCATGTTTACCAAACAGTTTGTCGTCGATTTGTAGCAACGACATCTTGCCTTCCTCGGCGTGAGCCGGAGACATTAGTAAACAAGGAGATAATGCTAACAAAAGGATTGATAAACCTGAACGCATCGTCTTTCTTCTACATCTAATTATTGATTAATTGGGTATTTTAAACGAAAACGCCATCTTGTCTTAAGTTATACGTTGATAACTTAGGATCAAAATGGCGTTTTAGCTCATCTTTGTGAATCCGGTTGGTATTTTAGCCGTTATCCATTTGGACGTAGCTTAACCCAAACCGTGTCATTAGCATTGACAGTGATCACACGATTATATGTCTGAAAACCATTTTTCGACACAGTAACTTGATGCTGGCCGCGTGGAAGAACCACTTCAACTGGCGTACTACCGTAGTTGATACCATTGATAACGACAGAATCATCGTACTGATCTGAGCGAACGGTTACGTTCACCCAGTTTTTATCTTTCTTTGTTGTTTTCTCTTCTTCACTGCCCTTTAAACAGTAACGAGTAGAAACGTTAAGCAGTTTACATGCCGCTGATGCTTCTGGACGCGCTTGCAGTTGTGATTGCATTTGCGTGAAGTAGCTGTTGTTACCTTCAAAACCAGAGCGAATGATTTGGCTCTCTTGAACATGGACGTTAAGTTGAACCCCTTTTGAATTTTGCTTCGCCAGGTTTGATTCAGTCAGACGATCCATCAGTTTCGCTTTGAATGCTTTTACTGCTTTTTGCTTAGTCAGGTACTGGCCTTGGCTAGTACATTCACCTAAAGTCATCGTCGATGAACAAGTTGTCTTGTAACTTGTCTCAAGTACATCACTTTCACGCAATTCTGCAGCTATACGCTTAACTCGAGCTTCGACTTTCTGCTCCTGCAAGTAAGACAGTTCTGAGTTAAGGCGCGCTTGTTTCTGTTTGATTTGTGAAAGGCGCATTTCGCTCTCAGTGATTGCCTGCTGGTTTTCCAACAGCGCAGACTGGTTCTCTTTCACTTCACTCCATGCGTCTTGATACGCTTTTTGGAATGAGACTAAGTCGATGTCTGGATCATCTAAAAGACGGTTATACTGTTTGTCCAGTGCCGATTTAGTGCGATTACGCTTAGCATTGAGTTCTTGCTCACTGCGTTTAAGCTTACTTTTTTCGTTTTGAAGTTGTTGGAGACTGTCAGCTTCAGAGTTAAACTCCGCAGCCATAGTGCCCATTTCCGCTTCTTTATTTTCTAACTTTACTTCGATCTCGGAAACAGGATCACCCTGTACATTTTCTTCCGCAAAAATCGAAGTCGAAACCCAAAGAGGGCTTAGCGCAAGCAAAAGCGCTGGGATGCGACGTATGATCATAAGTCCCTGCAACAATTAACGTTTAATAACCAATAAAAAATAGTCAAACTTAGTGCATATCATTGAAATATGTCACTTTAGATAGAAAAAAAGACAAACTTTTGACAGTCCATTGCAAAGGTGCCTTGAAAAGGTCTATTTCTTCCTTTTAATTCACTCTACTTCTAGAGCGAATTACCTAAGCTTATCATAAATCGAGATAAACTTAGGAGTTACTACATCCATTTTGGGCTGATTGAAGAAATATGCAAGCAAAGATTCTCGATCAGGAATGACGAAAATCGATAGAAGTGACATAAGCCGTAATTTATGTGCACTTGATCATTCTTCCAGTATGACAAATGACGATATTTTCAACAGTTGTTAGTTGCGTTGATGTTGAATTTATCAAAGAAGAATGCAACCTCTTTTATACTTAGAGAATACAATTTTCGAGTTACATCACTTC
The DNA here is from genome assembly GCF_000189255.1 of Vibrio brasiliensis LMG 20546. Classification (GTDB taxonomy): domain Bacteria; phylum Pseudomonadota; class Gammaproteobacteria; order Enterobacterales; family Vibrionaceae; genus Vibrio; species Vibrio brasiliensis. The sequence goes on from NZ_AEVS01000081.1 coordinate 66,898, forward strand.
TGGTATATGATGGCCTATCGATCATGTTATTTGACTGTGTTTGTTTATGTCATCATCTAAAAAGCCGCTAAGTGAATCGACCACTGCCAAAGAATTGTCACCTAAGCCAGCTCAGTTGGTTACCTTGCCGTCGTACATGGAATGTCATGAACACGACTATACGCAGGTAGTGATTGGTCTGCGTGGACAGGCAGAGTTTGAAGTCAGTGGCCACGGTAATATGGTAGGTCCTGGTCAAGGGTGTGTGGTGACTTCTGGCTCTGGACATGCTTTTGGTGGTGTCGTTGGGCAGTCGGACATTCTGGTGCTCAATATGCCAATGCCATCTTCCTCAGATGCGCTGATGATGCAGCGGCTTAACGACCTTAATCAAAAAGAGACTTACTTTCAGCTTAACAGTCAGATCCAGAAATTGATTCAGATGCTGGTTGCTGAGATGCATTCTAACCCCGATGACTTACTGCTAAGCCGTGCGTGCAATGATACGGTTGTGGCGCTGTTACAGCGTCATATGTCCGCTTTTGAAACCAGCCGCAAAGAGTCACGCTTCGATTTAGAAGCGATAGATCGTTACATCGAACAGCACATGAGCCAAAAAATATCAGTGATGCAACTGGCTGGTAGTGTTTTCTTAGGCGAAAGCCAGTTTCATTCTCTGTTTAAAGAGCAAATGGGCATTACCCCACATCAATATGTGTTAGGTAAGCGTATTGATATGGCTAAGCTACTAATAGAACAGGGCAATCTTACTCTGGGACAAGTGGCAGAGTTTACTGGATTCTCTGGTCAAAGCACTTTCACCCATACTTTCTCCCGCCTACAAGGCATCTCTCCGTCTCAATACAAGAAACGATTTGGTTAAATAAGCTAACGCAAACCATATAATATTTTGCTTATTTGAGTGTGACTCTGTTTTTGTTTTGTTAATAATCAGAGTTTTTAGCAAAAAGCTCGGAGTTTTTGACAAGTATTCTTCTCAAGCTCAAAATACACTGCAGGCCATTGTAGAAAACCTGAAATGATTTCAGGTGTGAGATTGAGGAAAACGCATGTTTACAGCGAGTGATGTGTTAAACGCTGAGTTTGTCGAGCAGCCGCTTGAGAAGCTTTGGTCGTTGATCTCGCCACTTTATATGGTGGACGAATCACAATGGCTTAACCAATTGCTGCCATTAGCAACTCCGACGACGGATGAAAAACAGCAGATTGCCGTCAAAACGACGGAATTGATCAATGCCATCCGTGCCGATAAAAAATCGATTCAGATGATCGATGCTCTGCTACTGGAGTACAGTCTCGATACTCAGGAGGGCATCTTGCTGATGTGTCTCGCTGAAGCTCTGATGCGTATCCCTGACTCTGCGACGGCAGATGCTCTGATCCGTGACAAGTTGACTGTAGCTGATTGGAAATCGCACCTGAAGAACTCAGATTCGGTATTTGTTAATGCTTCAACATGGGGCTTAATGCTGACTGGTAAAGTTGTCGGCCTGTCTGATAGCGAATCCCAAAGTCCTGCAAGCGCTGTTAACCGTCTGGTTAATAAAATGTCTGAGCCTGTTATCCGTAAAGCAATGCACCAGGCGATGAAGGTGATGGGTCATCAGTTTGTTCTTGGCCGTAGTATAGCAGAGGCGCAGAAAAATGGCCGTCCAATGCGTGATAAAGGCTTCACCTATTCATACGACATGCTCGGTGAAGCGGCACTGACCACTGCGGATGCGAACAAGTACTTTAAAGATTACTTGATGGCCATTGAAGCGGTTGGAAGAGATAACTATGCCTCTGACGTTAGCCCAGCGCCGTCTGTGTCGATTAAGCTTTCTGCGCTTCACCCTCGTTATGAGGTGGCCAACGAAGCGCGTGTACTTACTGAATTGTACGACACGCTTCAGCAGCTCCTGCGTCGCGCGGTCGAGCTAGATGTTGCTATCACAATCGATGCGGAAGAAGCCGATCGTCTTGAGCTGTCGCTAAAACTGTTTGAAAAAGTCTACCGTAGTGAACTGGTTAAAGGCTGGGGCAAATTCGGTTTAGTTGTTCAGGCGTACTCAAAACGCGCGTTACCTGTTTTAGTTTGGCTAAATGGCCTGGCGAAAGAGCAGGGTGACATGATCCCACTACGTCTTGTTAAAGGCGCATACTGGGACAGCGAGATCAAATGGTCTCAACAGGCGGGTTACACTAACTATCCAGTATACACTCGTAAAGAAGCAACAGATGTTGCTTACCTAGCATGTGCTCGCTTCTTACTGAGTGAAAATGTTCGCGGTAATATCTTCCCTCAGTTTGCCAGCCATAATGCGCAAACTGTTACCTCTATCGCGGTGATGGCAGAGCACAAAGATTTCGAATTCCAACGCTTGCACGGTATGGGCGACTCTCTATACAACCATGCGATGGAAGCTTACCAACAGTCAGTGCGCATCTACGCTCCAGTTGGCAGCCATAAAGATTTACTTCCGTATCTGGTTCGTCGTCTATTAGAAAATGGTGCGAACAGCTCTTTCGTTCACCGTTTGGTGGATGCTCGTTGCCCGGTTGAGAGTCTGACTCAACACCCTGTTGATATGCTTGCTGCTTTTGACACACTCAACAACGCAAGTATTCCTCTGCCTCCTCAAGTCTTCCCAGAGCGTAAAAACTCACTGGGTATCAATATTGATGTGGAGAGTGAAGCTAAGCCGTTTGAACATGAAGTCGAAAGCTTTTTGAACAAGCAATGGCAGGCTGGTCCTATTATCAATGGTGAGATGCTTGCCGAAAGCATGATCAAGGCAAACATCAACACAGAGCAAGTTACCGCACCTTATGACCGCCGTATTCACGTAGGTCAGGTCGCTTTCGCAACCCTTGATCATGTTTCCGCTGCTATTGAAGGTGCAGAGCAAGCTTTCGATACATGGCAAGCAACGCCAAAAGCGCAGCGTGGAGAGAAACTGGAAGTACTTGCTGACCTGATGGAAGAGCATCTGGCTGAGCTTGTTGCTATCTGTCATCAGGAAGCGGGTAAGACGATTCACGATAGTATTGATGAAGTTCGTGAAGCGGTTGATTTCTGTCGCTACTACGCTAAGCAGGTTGATGCGTTAGGTGAACTGACAGTCAATGGCTTTGATGGAAAAGCTCGTCAGGTATCTCGTCAGGGTCGAGGAGTATTCGTCTGTATCAGTCCTTGGAACTTCCCTCTGGCAATTTTCCTCGGTCAGGTTACTGCTGCTTTGGTTGCTGGCAATACTGTAGTCGCTAAACCAGCTGAACAAACCAGCCTGATTGCGGCTCGCGCCGTTGAACTAATGATGGATGCGGGCTTCCCTGCAGGAACCATTCAACTGTTGACTGGTCGCGGTGCTGAAATTGGTTCAGCTCTAACGTCTCACCCTGCAATCGCGGGCGTCGCCTTTACCGGTTCAACTGCCACCGCTCAACGCATTAACCAGACACTGGCAGAGCGCGATGCTGCTCCGGTGCCGTTTATCGCAGAGACCGGCGGTCAAAATGCCATGATTGTTGACAGTACTGCACTCCCAGAGCAGGTGGTACGTGATGTTATTCGTTCTGCTTTCGCTTCGGCAGGTCAGCGTTGTAGTGCACTTCGTGTCCTTTATGTTCAGGAAGACATCGCAGATCGTATTGTTGGATTGATTCAGGGTGCGATGGAAGAGCTGAGTGTTGGTAAGCCTTACCTTCACTCGACAGATGTTGGTCCGGTTATCGATGCTACGGCAAAAGACAAACTGCTGAAACATATTGAGCTGATGACTGAAACAGAGAAAAAGGTCGCACAGCTTGCGCTTACAGAAGAGCACGAAAATGGCGATTTTGTTGCCCCTTCAGCGTTTGAAATCCGTGATATCTCTTGCCTCAAAGAAGAGCAGTTTGGTCCAATTCTTCATATTGTTCGTTTTAAGGCGAGTGAACTGACTGAGATTGTTGGTCAGATTAACAACACAGGTTTTGGTCTGACTATGGGTATCCATAGCCGCAATGAAACCACTTATCGTTGGATCGAAAAACACGCTCGTGTGGGTAACTGCTACATCAACCGTGACCAGGTAGGTGCTGTGGTAGGTGTTCAGCCATTCGGTGGTCAGGGTCTGTCTGGTACAGGTCCAAAAGCTGGTGGTCCTCACTATCTTTACCGTTTTACCCAAACACAGTTTTGTTAATCGAGTGAGCAAGGAGAAGTAATTATGGTTCATCAGGTAACTCGTTTTTCCGACGCTTTCTCTGCTTGGGAAAACTGGAATCTCACCAATTTTGATTCGAAAAGTGAGTGTTTACTCGCTTTTAAACAGGCTTTGCAACAAGCTCAGCCTGAGTTGGCTTCTGTCGTGTCATACCACATTGAGCAAGCTTCAGCACTGATTGCTGAAACGCATCAACTGGTTGGCCCAACGGGTGAAACCAACGAACTTTACACCGCAGGTCGTGGTGTCACTCTTGTGATTCAGGATGATATCCAAGAGCAAGCAAAGTTATCCGCTGTAGCTCAGCTAAGTGCTGCTCTGATTGCAGGTAATAGCGTCATCTTATGCAGTGATGACGCAGAACTTTGTCAGGCGTTAGAGGCTGCGTATGTGCACTCTTCGCTACCAACTCACCTAGTCCAGTTTGCAGCATATGATGCTTACCATCAGTTGCTGGAGTCGGACGTGCGTAGCATTGGTTATGTTGGAAACCCAGAGGTGGAAAGGACGATCAACCGCCAACTGGCAAAACGTACAGGCGCAATTGTAAGCCTGACGTCTGAAACGGATCTTGTGAGCATTCCTGTCGCTCATGATCCTCATTTGGCGCTCCGTTTTATTACAGAGCGTACAAGAACAATAAATATAACAGCAGTGGGTGGTAACGCGACCTTGCTCGAGCTTGGAAGCGAAGCCCACTAATCTTCATTGATTTGCCCTCGTAAGAGGGCATTCAGGGAAGGCGATCTTTTAAAAGAGGACAAATCACATGGAAAATAGCTTTGCTATTACAACCACGTTTATTGCGTATCTGGTATTGATGCTGGCAATTGGTGTCATTGCATACCAGCGTACAAAAAACTCAAGCGACTACTTTCTTGGCGGTCGTTCATTAGGCCCTTGGCCTGCGGCGCTTTCTGCAGGTGCATCGGACATGAGTGGTTGGCTTCTACTTGGTCTGCCGGGCTATGCCTACGCAGCGGGTATCGAAGCATTTTGGCTAGCAGGTGGTCTACTTGTAGGTACTTGGTTGAACTGGTTAATCAACGCTAAGCGTCTTCGTACGTACAGTATTACAACTGATGCGCTAACATTACCAGAATTCCTGTCACGTCGTTTTAACGACAATTCAAAACTGATTCAGGTTATTTCTGCTTTCTTTATCCTTTTATTCTTCCTTTTCTACACAAGTTCAGGCTTGGTAGCGGGCGGTAAACTATTTGAAACAGTCTTTGGCTTAGATTACACCACTGCGGTAATCATCGGCACAGTATGTGTCGTTTCTTACACACTATTTGGTGGTTTCCTTGCCGTATCATGGACTGACTTAGTTCAGGGGCTGTTAATGGCTGCTGCACTTATGATTGTTCCTATCGCAGCAATGGAAGGTGGTTTCGGTCAGCTTGGTGGCGATCTCGAATCTATTAACCCTCAACTACTGACATTGTGGAACGACTCTAAAGGTGAGCCTCTGTCTGCGATAGCGATTATTTCGCTGGTTGCGTGGGGTCTGGGTTACTTTGGTCAGCCACATATCCTGGCTCGTTTTAAAGCGTCTCGTTCAAACAAAGATCTCACAACGGCTCGCCGCATCGCGGTGATCTGGACTGCCCTGTCTATGGTTGGTGCAATGCTAGTTGGTCTTGTTGGCCTGGTATACGTGACTAACTCAGGTGTAAGCGTTGATGATGGTGAGAAGATCTTTATGTTGCTGGTTAACTCGCTATTCCACCCAGTAGTTGCAGGTATTCTACTTGCGGCGATTCTGGCTGCGGTAATGAGTACAGCGGATTCACAATTACTTGTTTCTTCTTCGGCTTTGGCAGAAGACTTCTACAAGCAAGTGTTCAAGAAAGATGCAAGCTCTGAAGAGATCGTAATGGTTGGCCGTATTGCTGTAGTAGGCATCTCTGTCGTTGCGTTAGTTCTAGCGATGACGCCAGATAGCTCTGTACTAGGTCTGGTTTCTTACGCTTGGGCTGGTTTTGGTGCGGCATTTGGTCCTGCGCTAATCCTAAGCCTGTACTGGGAGCGCATGAACCGCAACGGCGCACTAGCGGGTATTCTTGTTGGTGGTATTACCATCGTAGTATGGAAACAGCTATCTGGTGGCTGGTTCGATGTTTACGAAATTGTACCGGGAATCATCTTCTCAACGATTTCGATTGTTGTGGTAAGTCTGATGACTGGTGAGCCGGAACAAACAGTAAAAGCTCAGCATGCGAAATTCAAAAAGCTGCTGGTTGAACTAGACTAATTCCTGCACGTTCTAATAAAAAGCCCCTATTTTAGGGGCTTTTTGTCTTTATATTGGCTATTAATTGAACTTGTCTCACGTTTTGTAAACTAATGTTTGAATTGAGTGAACTCTCAGTTCCAGAATGTGTCTGTTATCAATAAAGCTAACAGTTAGGACGACCCAAATGCCACACTTACACTGCCATTGCTGCAATAAAAAAACTGCACATAAAATTGTAATGAAGCGTTGTGAAACGCAACATGATTCGGTAGTGAAACATTTGGCGAGTTTTTTCGCGACGGTTTTCCAGGGTGACCACTATGTCAAAATGGAGAAACAGGCTTTTTGCCGCGTCTGCAATACTCAAACTGAAGTGTCGACTCAACAAGACGCATTTTCAGGCGTAAAAATCGCGTAACCTTCACAAAATTCTGGTTTATTCCGTTATTGCTATCAGTGGCAGGGTGCTTTTGTTTTAGAATGGACAAAGTATCTATAGCAACACTATGAGCTATTCATGGATTTAGACAGAATTGACCGTGAGATCCTCCGAGCCTTAAATCTTAAGGGTCGACTTCCTATTGTTGAACTTGCCAAACAAGTCAACTTAACCACATCCCCTTGCTCTGATCGGGTTAAAAGATTGGAAAAAGAGGGCTACATTACTGGTTACCATGCTGAGCTCAACCCGGAAAAACTAGGGTTGGATGTTCAGGTGTTTATCCACATCCGGTTAGATCAGACCAGTTTTTCTATCTTTGAAAAGTTCGCTCAGGCGGTGGCAGATATGCCAGAGATCGAAGAGTGTTACTCGTTATCCGGAGATTTCGACACCATGATTAAAGTGCGGGTTAAAGATATGAAAGCGTATCAGAACTTTATGTCGACTAAGCTGGGAACTTTACCTGGTGTGATTCAGACTCGCAGCGAAGTAGTGATAGAAGAGCACAAGACCAGTTTTGGCGTCAATGCGGACCTGATTTCTAAGTTATAAAAAAGGAAGCGTCTAGCTTCCTTTTTTATCTGTGAGATTAGGCAACGAACGAAGAAATTACGCCGATAATGCCGCCGAACACCCCACCCCAAACGACTAGCCAGCCAAGGTGCTGTTTAATCATTTTCTGAACGATTTCTTTGACCAGTTTTGGTGTCAGTTCACTAAGACGTTGATCAATAATGTTCTCAACATTGGTACGGATCTCATCCATCATCGCGGGTGCTTCAAATTGTTCTTTTAAGGCATCTTTGATGGTGTCACTTTGGCTCATGTCGACAATGGCTTCTTTCATCTTGTCGACAAATGGCTGTTTCATCGGTTGAAGAGCTTCAGTACCGCCAAACATTGCCAGCATCCCGCCAAACTGAGAGTTAGCGATCACTTCGACCAGCGAATCAAACGTTGGATTAAAGTCAATTTTCTCAATCACAGGCTCAAGGTTTAACGACTTTCCACCAGCCATTTCTTTACTAAGAAACTTGTCGATGTTTTCCTGAGTGAAAAATTGCTCCATCATCAGAGTCTTAATCGCAGCTTTAAATTCTTCAAAACGGGCTGGAATAACACCAGAGCCATACAGTCCCGGAACCTTTTCAAACAGCATATGGATAGCGAGCCAGTTAGTGATTGCTCCCGAGAAAGCAAATAAGCCTGCATAGAAAGCGATTTGATTGTCTGCTTGATAGCCGCCTGCGAGAAGCGCGAGTGCGATAAGATTGGTAAGTAAGCTCTTGTTCATTGATAAATAGGGTGATTATTTACGATGGCGTGCAGTATATACCAAGACAAATATTAGATGACATACAAATTGCCTGATCGTAGTGAATATCGAGTCAAACAAGAGTGAGGAACCAAGCCTCACTTTTCTTCAGTCGACAGAATGGCTTGTTTGATCTCATCAGGAATAGAAGCTTTGGTGTGATGTTGAAAGTCAAACATCACGCAGGTGGCCGAACCGACAGTGGTCACCTTACCTGTTGTCTTGCTTACTATGTGATATTCCATAGTGAAGCGATCATCTTGCAAATCGGTGACACGAGAACCAATCAACAGAGTGTCTGGGTAGGTTACAGGAGCTTTATAGCGGCACTCAGTGTGACCGAGTACAGGACCTATATGGCTCTGCTTTAGATTCACCAGCAGATTGATTTTTTTGAAATAGTCGAGTCGGGCAGTTTCAAAGTAGCGAAAATAAACCGCGTTATTGACGTGCTGTAGGGCGTCCATCTCTCCCCAAGCCACCTGAATCTCCGTGATGGTGGCGAAATCTGCGAGTAGTTCATCCATGTCTAACCTCCTTAAATTGAGCAATTATTCTAGTGGCTAAGCGAGGCGATGTGTTGGATTTGTTATCAGTTTGTGATCCTAACTGTAGTTCATGGTTTGTTGCTCAGGTTTCACTTTCGCGGAGGGTAGGAGTGTAATGCCTATTTATCGCTGCCAACCTTAGTTATCGTAAGGTACTTCAGTGAGCCGCCACATCTTGATGGTATGTTGCGGATTGGTACATTTACCCAGCAAAATCTGATACTTGGGATCGTAGGGATCGCCAATATAGGTGGTGCGGATAAGCTCACCCGTTTTGAGATCTATTTGCGTGACGGTGCGTCCCTTAAAGTTTTGCAGCACAATGAACTGCTCACTCTCATACACCAGTTGTTCTTTGTAAAACCAAAAGCTATCTGCGGTCTGAAGCAGTGTGCATTTTAGCGGTAGAGGGCCAGATTGTTGACCGGAGGCCGGATTGGTCAATAACAGTACATACAGTAGGATACTGCTCATAATGTTACCCTTATCCTGAAATTAAACTCTCATAAGTATAGGTAACAGCGGGGGTGTTGGTGGGGCTTTTATTGCGATAAAAACAAAGGGCCCGCAGGCCCTTCTAGATTATTGAGTTTGATAGCTTTTTAGAATGTCTGCCAGCGATACTGATGCTTGGGTTAGATTTGCCACACCCATTGATGATTGTTCAGCAACGTTGCGAATGGTATTAGACTGAGTACGAATATCGCTCAGTTCAGAGGCAATATCATTGGCGACAGCACTCTGCTCCTCTGCAGACGTTGAGATCTGGATACTCATATCCTTGAGCGAACGGGCTGACTCAGAAATGGATTGCACGTCACTACCAATATCAGCAACGATTTCACTGCTGGTTTGCGCTTGACTTACCGTCTGCTCGGTAATTGAGGCAATACTGCGGGTCTCCGACTGAAGTTTTTCAATCATTGACTGGATCTCTACCGTTGCAGCCTGAGTGCGTCCCGCAAGAGTACGGACTTCATCAGCAACGACGGCAAAGCCACGCCCTTGTTCACCCGCTCGTGCGGCTTCAATTGCGGCATTAAGGGCAAGCAGGTTAGTCTGCTCAGAAATCGCATTGATGGTAGTGATCACTTCATTAATTTGAGTGGTGTTATCTGTCAGACTTGATACTGACTCAGATGCCTGACCGATATAGTCTGAGAGTTTGTTGATCTCACTGATCGCCGACTGAACGCGTTGATAGCTCTGGTCGATATGGTCTGAATCGCTTTCTGTTTGCGAAGTGGACTGTTGCGAGATATGAGTCACTTCTTTTGCAGAAGCGGTCATTTGTTCCATTGCTGTCGCAACAGAGTCCAGAGATGCGTACTGTTGGTTGATCTGCGTTTCACTCAGTTTCATTTCCTGTTCAAATGAGGCCGAGGTTTCACTTAAAGTCGTGGCATTCTCTTTTACCGTTACCACCAGCTCAGTCAGGGTATCCATCGCTTTATCAAGAGCACAGCCGATGGTACCGAATTCGTCACGGCCAGGATGGAAGCCAAGGCGAGAAGTCAGGTCACCTTCACCGATACGCTGAGTGGTGGTGTAAAGAACCCACAGAGCGCCACCAAGAAAGGTCGCAACCCAGTAGCAGAACAGCGCAAATGGCAGTGCCCACAAGAAACTAAGTGCAAAACTGGTCAGGGCCTCAGATTTAAGCTGTTGCAGATCGTTAGTTCGGTTCAGGGTTAGCTGATAGATTTGCCCGTCTTGGGCTTTGGCTGTGGCTGTCACAATACCGTCATTGTATGCCGCAGGCTGCAGACCATTGATCTGTTTTACATTGGAAAGTGCATTGAGTTGCTGCGGGTCAGCAACCTTGGCCATTGCATTGATTTGTTGTTCAGCAGTGGAGCGGGCAGTTTGTTCAAACGTGTCTAATGTCTGAGTATATCTTCCACCAGCCAGAGCCGCTACGGCTACAATGAATATGGCAAAAATGGCCCACATCTTATCGTTGATCGACATTTTGATGAACAAGCGATCTATCGTTCGAAACTCTACTTCTTTCATACTTGGATTCCTATTCCGTCTATGCCGGAAGGCTTACAGTTATTTTGTAAAAATCTGATTACAAATTTATCGGCACAAGGTGAAGAATTATGAGTTATTGGTCTCAATAATATGTAAATATAATCCCGTTTTATACGCATAATGTGAACACGATCTGATTTGGTTCTCAAATGACGCCAAATACGACTAGCGTAGACAGGCTTTCATATGCATCTGAATACTCTTGGTATCAATATTGCTGTATCGGCAGAATATCTGATAACAGAGAGTCGTAATGGAAATAAAAACGGGATTATTAGAACACCCTCAAGTACTGGCGTTACTAGAGCAGCACCTGGCAGATATGAATGCTACTTCACCCGCTGAGAGCGTCCATGCGCTGGATGTCTCCGCGTTAAGAGATCCTCAAGTGACGTTTTGGACTGGATGGAAAGAGGGGGTACTGCTAGGCTGTGCTGCACTAAAACAGCTTGATGCACAACATGGTGAAATCAAATCTATGCGTACTGCAACCTCTGCGCGCAGTCAGGGTGTTGCGTCTTCTATGCTCAGGCATGTGCTCGGTCATGCGCGCGACAATGGCTTAACACGCGTGAGTCTGGAGACGGGGTCAATGGACTTTTTTGCTCCTGCCCGTGCTCTTTATGAGAAATATGGTTTTGAGTATTGCGAGCCTTTTGCTGATTATACGTTGGATCCCAATAGCCAATTTATGACGCGCACTGTTTAATATTCTCCATCTCGCGCGAGAGGGAAGCGTGCCATGGTTTGGTGCGCTGCTGCACCGTCTTGGTGCGACATTCTCTTCCGCTTGACTATAACCGTCTAGTCAACTTCTGCAATTAAAAACAAGCGATTTGCAGGTAATTTTCATCTGGTGAGAATTGAGGGGATCGCTGTGGTCGTCATATAAATTCACTGTTACTACTCTAGAACAATATCTGCACTTTATTAGGTGTTCTAGGCGATGAATTTAATTGTGAACGTTCAGAAAGGTGTGCGAAAGCATGGCTTTGAAATGGCGACGCGACAGGCTTGGCGTTGCGGTATGAAAGCCAATCTCGTTAAGCGTGTTGTTGGTGTGGCTAGAGGGCAAATTGTTTGTGTTATTGAAGGGGTGCGTCCTGAGCTATCGACAGAAATAAATAATGCACTTCATTGCGAAGAGAAGCAGGGAAGGTATGTTTTTGTTGGAGGAATCGTATGGCAACCTAATGACCTGTTAGCTCCAGGGTTCCCGGACTTTATGTTTATGCACTTACGCAATTTGGGCACTAAGCATAAATATATGACAGACGAAGAGCTGTTTCTCAATCTGGCATAGGTCATTCAATGGTTGCGTTGTTTCTGAAATGCCTTCTTGGCGCGGCTGCGGTAATGATGATTGCATTGCTGTCGAAGTCAAAGAACTTCTTTATTGCGGGCTTGGTACCTCTGTTTCCCACGTTCGCTCTGATTGCCCATTATATAGTCGGCAGTGAGCGGAGTATGGAGGAGTTAAGAGTCACCGCGTTGTTTGGGCTATATTCACTTCTGCCCTATGCCAGCTATTTGTTAGCGGTGTATTACTTTAGTTATCGTTTTAGTTTGGTCAATACACTGACCATGGCCACAGCGGTATGGATGGCGTCTGCGATGATGCTTCTGCTGCTCTGGACTAGGGGGCTCGCGGTAAGCTGAAAAAAAGCCTAGAGTTGAACTCTAGGCTTTTTAGTTAGAACGGATACCAGAATAGCTCTGTTTCTAAATAGCGCTTGATAATGGCTAACAGGACGATCACGACAATAGCGAACAGACAAATCTTGTCTGAGGTACCTAATGGTCTCGCGCTGTACCAGGAACGAGTATTGTGACGTCCAAAACCACGCAACGTCATTGCGTTGGATATCTCGTCGGCACGGTCCAGGCTCGAAAATATCAGAGGTCCAAGGATCTTGGCTACATTTTGTAAGCGTTGCATTAAAGGCGTGTTCTTCGATATATCAAGACCACGAGCTTGCTGAGCGTGCATGATGTTAACGAAATCGTTCTTAACCTCAGGAAGGTAGCGTAGTGTCAGACTGACCGCATAAGCAATCTTATAAGGTACACCGATGCGGTTCAGGCTGGCAGCAAACTCGGTAGGGTGAGTAGTAAAGACGAACACCAACGCAATGGGAAACATGCTGAAATATTTCAGTGTTACGGTAACCAAATAAAACAGAGTCTCCTGAGTCAGTGAATAGTCACCGGGCAAATTCAACAAAACAGTACTTGTACCGATGTACTCACTGCCTTGCTGTGGAGCGAGCAAAAACATAAACAGTGCATTAAGCATCAATACGCTTGCGGTACCAATCAGCAGTGGCTTATAGACCTTAAACGGAACCTGTGTCAGCTTAAGCAGGTAGAGACCCGTCACAATGAGTAATCCGATCAGGCGAATATCAAATGTGGTCAGAACCACAGTGACCCAAGCCATAAATAAAGCAAACTTGGTGATGCCGTTTAGCGCATGCAGAGGTGATTTGGTATCGACATAGCTGATACCAAACTTCATTTTTGAAGCTTTCATGCGGCATCGCTCTCTAGTTGAATGAAGTACTGCATAAAGGCGTTTTTATCTTCTACTTCTAAATGTTGTGCCAAATCGTACAGGCTAGTGGTGGTGAGGTTAGCCTTGTCCAATAGTTGTGGTTGACTGAATACTTCTGTCATCGGCGCATCAGCAATCAGCTGACTGTCTGAAATAACGATTGAACGGTCGGTATACTCAAGCACCAGATGCATATCGTGCGAAATGATCATAACGGTGATACCCAACTGGATATTCAACTGACGAATAAAGTTCAGCATCGAGGTATAGTTGCGATAGTCCTGACCAGCAGTCGGTTCGTCAAGAATGAGCAGCTTTGGCTCTAACGCCAGAATGGAAGCGATAGTGACACGCTTCTTTTGCCCATAACTCAGCGCTTCGATTGGCCAGTTACGGTATTTACTCAGACCACAAAGCTCTAATGTTCTCAGAACCTTAGCTTCAACATCTTGCTCAGACAGCCCTTTGTTGCGCAGACCAAAGGCAATTTCATCGAAAATCATATGATGCGAAATCATGTGATTCGGGTTTTGTAGTACCACACCAATCTGCTGACTTCGTTCAAAGATAGACAGAGTTGAAATGTCTTCACCTTGTAGTGAGATAGAGCCCGAATCTGGTTCGATCACACCCATGATCAGCTTAGTCAGAGTTGATTTACCCGAACCGTTTTTTCCCAGTACAGAGATGAACTCACCTTTAGTAATATCAAACGAGACATTTTCCAGTGCGTTCTTTTCCCCATCGTAGGAGTAGCTGAGATCTTTGATGCTCAGCAGAGTATCACTGCCATGTGTGTGAGCTATCGCTTGTGCTTGCCAGTTAGCAAAGTGTTGTTTGTAACCTGAGATCGGCATTGCGTCCATCGAGGCAAAAGCTTGCGTTTGTTCAAGAGGGCATTTAGCCGCTTTAAGCGCTGTTAAATATAACGGTTCACGAATGCCGTGAACCTCTAACAGAGGCGATGCCAATAACTCATCCGGACTCATGTCTGCGACGATTTCTCCTTGCTGCATCAGGATCACTCGATCGACCGGGCGATGAAGAACATCCTCCAGACGGTGTTCGATGATGATGACGGTTTTACCCGTTTCACGGTGCAGTTGGTCGATGATCTCGATTGTTTTGCGGCTGGTTTTAGGGTCCAGAGCGGCAAGCGGCTCATCAAACAGCAGTGTGTCAACATCGTCGACGAGAATACCAGCCAAAGAGACACGTTGTTTTTGACCACCGGATAGATCATGAGGCGAACGCTGCAACATGTCTTCTAGTTCGACCATCTTTGCGGTTGACTGGACAATCGGGTACATCTCGATGTTTGAGGTAAGTTGATTCTCCAGTGCGAAGGCGATGTCTTCACCAACACTCAGACCTACGAACTGGCTATCGGTGTCTTGTAACACAGTGCCAACTTGCTCGGTGTAGTGGTGCAGATCGAGTTGAGTTGATGGCTTACCATTTAGCAGTAGCTGGCCTGTCGTTTCGCCTTTGATGGCGTGCGGGATCAGACCATTCAGACATTGACCAAGGGTAGATTTACCACTACCACTTGGTCCGATAATGACGATTTTCTCTCCTTTCTCTATCCTTAGATTGATATGTTTTAGTGTCGGTTTATCCAGTGACTCATATCTAAAAGAGAAGTCAGAAAATTCAATGGTCATTATCTATTAAGCCTCAGTCAGGTTGCGGCTTTGCTTGTTGCGCTTCGCGACAGACTTAAGGATAAAGTAACCCACTACGGCGATAAGTACCGTGTTGCCTGCTGCGATAATTGTTAGCTGAGTAAAGACTTTAGTAAATGGTTCGGCGTAAAGAACCGTGTCGAGTAATGCCGAGCAGCCGTAGCCGAATACGTTACCAACCAGAGCGAGGAGCACGAAAAGGATAAAGTCTTTGTTGTCGAAGTGGCCGTTAGCAATGCGTTGCTTAGTCAGCATAGGGAAGAAGCCAATCACCATACCGACGATACCTGAACCCAATACCCATGTTAACCACACGCCCCAGCCGGCAAACAGGTCTGTTACCCAGTGACCAATAAAGCCAACAAGGAAACCAACGACAGGGCCGAACAAAACTGAGAATAGAGCAAGTACAGCCATTGCAGGTTTAAGTGTGGTGTTGGCGAAGACTGGAATACCAAACATAGGTAAACCACCAATGCCGTATAGCGCTGCACCAATCGCGATAACCACAACGGTTTTTGCTGAAAAGTTCATAGATAACCCTTTGTATGAAACCCATCTATCACATAGTTGAAGCAATAGGTTAACAACCTGATAAATGGCAATAAAATTATGAAAGAACGGTATTACAGGGACTTGTAATTGGTTGAGTTTTGTACACCTGTAGACGCAAGGCGCAGATTATACCTGTAGAGTTAAAGATTGGAAAGCTAACTATCTGGATGGCTAAAAAGGAAGTAAACAATGATGAAGGAACGTATCGGTTAGAAACGAATCAGGCCTCTGAGTGAGGCCTGATAGAGAGTGGATTAATGATCCAGATAGAGATAGTTTTGCCAGCTCTTCATGCGGATTAGCACTTTGCGCATTATCGATACATGAGTGAACTTATCTGAATACACCGCTACTTCAACAGCGGTACCCATTGGTAGTTGGTAGTCAGTAAGGTCATCGGTGATTTTTAGAGTCACAAACACTCGACCACTGGTTCTTAGTGCTTCAGTACCAAGTAGACTACCGCGAGTCTGGAACTGACTTTCGCCAATCGCAGGTAACACATCAATGACTTCACCTTTAAACACCTTACCGGGCAGAGCTCTGAACAAGAACTCTGCCTCGTAGCCTGGTTTTAGCCTTTGCAATGAGTTTTGTCTGAATGCAGCGGTATAGATCTTTTCTTCGGTATGAACAAAAGTCATGACAGGAGCCAATGGTAGTGGCACGGCCATTACCCCTGGTCGTAGTGCCAACTGAGTGGCAAAACCGTCGGTTGGTGCTCTGACAACGGTTTGTTCCAGATTGAACTCAGCTTTACGAAGCTCTGCTAACAGGCGTGCGACAGTGGTGTTTTCACCGCCAATCTCAGAGTTGAGTGCCAGTTCGGCCTGTTCAACACCCGCTTCCGCTGCTTCTACTGCAGCTTGCGCTGCTTTGTAAGCCTGACGACGAGTATCAAGTTGTTGCTCGGTGAACGCGCCTTTATCGAAACCACGTTGATAACGTGAAAACTCGCGCTGAGCCTTGTCTCGTTCTGCAATCGCTTGTATTTCTGTGGCTTTAGCTGCCTGAAGTTTCGATTCCAGACCAAGAGCGCCCTGACTGGCTTCTTTGATCTGAGCTTCAAGCTTGGCGACTTCTGCCTGATAAGGAATTGGGTCAATTCGGAACAAGATATCGCCTTGTTGCAATGGTTTGTTCGCTTCTACCGGAACTTCAATCACCTTGCCACGAACACCAGAGACAATCGGGGTGGAAGAGAAAACCTGATTACCTAACTGAGTAAACGGATGGTTAAAGTTCATCAACAGGATCAGTGTACCAATCAGGACAACACCACCAAGTACGGCAGTAGGGACTGTCCATTTATTGAGTGGAATATTGAAGACTTTAAAGATGGTGATACAGAGTGCAGCGTAAGTCAGAATGAGTAGTAAATCCATTATTGCTCCTCCTTCTTACCGTTCTCGTTCGGTGCTTGCTGGTGGCCTTGTGCTTTTAGACTCGCAATCTCTTGTTCGAGTTGAGCAACCTGATCGATAAGAGTGTTTACACGATGATGGATGTCATGTTGCTCTTCTTCGAGTCTTTGGAATCCCCAACCGCGCTCTTTACGCCAGATTGTTGCCCAGATCCAAAGAAATGGCCAAATGGCATGTAGCGTAAACAGGCTGACCCAGCCAGCATAGTGAATAGCGTCCTGATGAGGGTGCCCGCGCTCTTTGGCGATTTCGTAGGGAATATCGTGAATAACGATAATGCCATAGAAGATGACGAGGGCAACAAAGACCAACAGCCCTAAGGCGAAGTAGTCTAAAAACATAGCTAAGTCCTTGTAGTTGTGTTTCTAAATTTAAATCGTACGGCGGTTGAGTCATAAAGTATAGAAATAAAAACAACAAATTAGCGATTATTTGGTTACAATTTTGTCGAAAATAAAGCGACGACAACATTATGCGAGGGATGATGGGTTTTCAGGGAGAGATGGCGGCGATTGGAGCCGCAATCGCATGGGCGGTAGCCACATGGATATACAGTCAGTTTAGTCACCGATTTTCCGCGCTGCAGCTTAACATTGTTAAAGGGGTGATCGCGTCGGCGATGATGCTGATGGTACTTCCCTTTGAAGGGGCAGTCGAACCGTCGATCGAGACTCAGCACCTTATTATTCTGGCGGTTTCTGGGGTAGTGGGCATTGCGATTGGTGATAGTGCCTATTTTGCCTCTTTAAAACGTATTGGCGCCAATAAAACACTGTTGATCGAGTCGTTAGCACCGCCACTCTCCGGCGTGTTGGCGCTCCTTGCGCTGGGTAGTGTACTTTCAGTGCAAAGTTGGTTAGGCGTTGTAGTGACTACCCTGGCTGTTACCTTTGTTATCTTTCAACCTAGCGAAGCAAACTCTGAAATGAGTTGGTCAGGCGTCGCATTTGGCTTGCTAGCCAGTGTGTGTCAGGCCTCTGGTGTGGTTATCTCCCACTATGCATTGGTCGCCGGGGATCTACCGCCGCTGCTGGGAGCATTTATTCGTCTTACTGTAGGTGTGTTGGCGGTCATGGTGGTGATCAATTTGTTTGAGGCTAACCCATATAAAGGAATCAAACAGCACTTAAAAGAGCTCACACCTGGCGCCTTGCTATGGCTGATAGGGGCGATATTCGTCGGTACCTTTCTTGCCTTGTGGTTGCAGCAAGTGGCGCTCAAGCACGCTAACCCAGCTATCGCGCAGACACTGATAGCCACCAGTCCACTGTTTATTTTGATTATTTATCTAATAAAAGGTCAGCGTGTTAGCGCGAAAAGTGCCTTAGGTACATTAGTGGCTGTCGGAGGGATCTCACTGTTCTTTGTTCAGTGAACCTATTCAGTGCAGACTTGGTTGCGGCCATTAGCTTTAGCACGGTAGAGCGCTTTATCAGCGCGATAAAACGTTCTTTGCGTATTTTCACCTTCACGATGAAGGGTAATGCCGATACTGACGGTTAGGCCCCGCTCTCCAAGAATGTTTTGCCAGCCGAAATTGAAAATACGCTCTCGGTAGTTTTCCGCATGCATCTCTGCTTGTTCGAGGGTTGCGCGTTCAAGGATAACTAAGAATTCCTCACCGCCAAAGCGCACACATGACGCACCGCGGAACTTAAAATAAGCGGAGAGTTCATGAGAGACATTGACGATGGCTTTGTCACCGACCAAATGGCTTAACTCATCATTAATCGATTTGAAGTGGTCGATATCAACGACCATCAAAGCGAATGGCACATCATGCAGCAACAGATCTTTGAGTTTGACATCTAGCCAGCGGCGATTGTGCAGACTTGTCAGAGGATCGGTAAACACGTCCTGCTGGAGTTGAGCCACCGTGTGTTTCTGGCTCTCAGTTGTCTCTTTTAACTCGCGGTTCTCTTGTTCAGACAGGATCAGTTTCAGTTGCAACTCAAAACGAGAGAGGCGTCTTAACTGACTGGCGCCCAGTTCACCAATAGGGATCTTTTTCATCAGATCACTTTCAATGCGATAGGCTTTTTTCTGATACTCTAACGCGCTTTTGAAATCGTCTCGTTGGGCGCAAACCTCGCCCAGCGCGTTGCATAACTGCAAATTGAGGATTGGCGAAGCGTACTGCTTAATTCTCTTACGAGTCGATTCCAGTACCCAGTTTGCAATATGAGGTTTATTGACCTCACTCAGACAGGCTGCAAGCTCTAGGCGTATCATATTCGACAGCCAAACTGAGTGAATGTTACCCGTCGTGTATTGCACGTTCCCCAGACAGCGCATGGCTGAATCGAGCTGTTTGTTTTGTCGGTATAGCTTCGCTTGATAGAGGAGTATTTGGCCTGACAGGACTTTGTCACTGACCAGAATACTCAGCTCTTCACACTCTTTGATGAGGTCATTGGCAGCGGTGACACGATTAAGCTCGATATAACAGGCCAGCATATAGAGTTTGTATCGCAAGCGTAGTGAACGGCTGCTGATTGCATGATCGATACTGTCGACCTTCTGGTAATAACGTAGCGCCCGGTTGTGGTCGCCATAGGAGTCACACAAGTTGCCCATGCCAATCACCGCAAGAACATAGGCATCGATAAAGCCGTTATCTACCGCTATGGTTGACGAAGAGATATATTCGTTGAGCGCACCGTGGTAATCACCGTTTTCGACCAGTTTGTCAGCCAGTGCGTTGCGAACTTCTAAGATAAGCTCCGCATCTTCTGGTAACGTCAGGTAACCTAACGCCTGCCTTAATTCATCGATGCTTGTTTGTAACTGCTTAAGCTCGAAACGAAACTCAGCACTAATCACCAGACACTGAGCTTTCTCCTGAGAGCTGGTCGCGACATGTTGCTTGACATGATCCCAAAAAATCAGTGCCTCTTCGCCTGTGACGGAAGCAGCATCCAAACCAGAGTCAGATATTTTTTTAAGTAATGCTTCCATGGTCTTGTTCCTGCAGCTGGCTATCTTCAAGTTGCTCTAGAGTGAATGGGAAAGAAAGGATGTCCTGGTACACCACCTTAGGTAGATCTTGATCGAGGCCGCGACGATGCCATGGGTAAATCTCAATCATTTTGGCGAGGACCTGAAACACGTTGAGCGCTTCTTCGCCCTTATCTGCGAGCAGTAACCCCAGACGCTCGCTGCTTAGTCGAGCTAGCATATCCTGTTTGTTACAAATCGAGTGGGCCAGCTCTGCACACACATCAAGACAGTTAGAGTCGTGATGCTGAATGGTGATCACGGCGTGATTTGAACGTTTTAGTTCTGTTTTGAACAGCACCAGTTGTTCCCACCAATAAGTCTCAGACACCATCTGGCTTAACTGCTTGTCAGGGTCAAACTCGTGCTGGCCGCGAATTCGGTTAATCAGCTTGCGTGCGCGTTGTTCAAGTTGTCGTTTAGAGGCGCGCGCTTTATCGTTACTGACCCGAGCAGTCTGCTCACGTAGCATGCTGGTGGAGTGTTTACGATATTTCTGGAATGCTTCTAACGCGGTTTTGTAATCACCGGATTCTTCAGCCACCCGTGACTGTTGGAAGCATATTTGTGACAGCAGCTCACCATTATCAAACGAGACAGCTGAGCGCTCCGCTTCAATCAGCAGTTCAGCGGCCTTCTGTGGCCTCTTTCTCAGTAATTCGACCCTTGCGCGACTGATAAAAGAGTGCGCTTTCATCCAGGTGAGATCATGGCGAAGTGCTAACTCATGAGCCTTGCTGGTGGCTTGCTCGGCGTCTTCAACTCGCTCAAGCCCCAATAACGCCAGACCTCTGAAATCCCATACCTCTGCTTGCCAGGTTTTATCATGGTGATCTTTAAGAGCTTCCATCGCACCGTCGAGCACCGACAGCATCTCAACATAGTTGTTGAGCAGGTAAAGATCCCATGCGAGCAGAATACGGGCTTTGCCTTCCAGCCAGCCGATACGGCTGTTATTTGCCACTTTTACCGCTAACTCGTGGGTGGACTTGGCAAGATTATATTCGTGAGTAATACGCCACACGTTGCCCAGACCAATCAAAGCTTCTAACTGAACTTCGGTCTCATCAACCAGTGCCGATTGTTCTAATGCGTTGATCCAGTATTGTTGCGCGGAATAGTATTTAGCTTGCCCCCAGTAATGCAGGGCGTGGATATGGAGGATTTCTGGAAGCAGGTCATCAGTATCAAGAACGTTGAGTTTACTGTGTGCCTCTTTGATGTACTTTAAACCTTTCCGGTAGTCCATGCTGCACCAGGCACAGCGAGACATAATGACGAGACACTGGATTTCACCTTCAGGGTAAAGAATCTGCGCGGAGCGAGCGGCACATTGCTCGGCAATCGCCCACACCTTATCGGGTTCAGTTTCTATCCGCCCTTTGAGTTGCTCAATTTCGACTTCTAACAGTCGCTGGCTTTTATCCAATGAATCAATCCTTTACTGCATCAGTGTTCACATACCTAATGGTATTATATGAATTGCTAAAGAATGAACACTACTAAAAGTGCTAAAACAGAAACTGTTTACGGGCATTCGTCACATTACTGAGAATTATGAAAGTAGCTCGCGCAAAGTTAGAGGGGACTGAGTCAGCTCCAAAGTTTGAGCGGCAGTTTTACCGGTCTTATCTTGGTAGCACAAATTATGCCAAGCTCTGAATATATCCAGCATTGGCATCAGGCCGCCAGGACGTAGCTTACGTCGTGGCTCATTGATGAAACTCTCAAATAACGTTTGAAAACGATTCTGATAAAATTCGGTGCGGCGGATTGAAGCTTTGCGTAACCATTGTTTTGGCTGGTTATTATTTCCTGCCAGGTAACAAATGCCCTTCGAAGCTTGTTCGTTAGGTACAATTGCCCATCTGTCACGCCACCATCCCATATGGACGATATCAATCTTGTCGATTGGATTCTCTTCGCGCCACGCTTTATCTTCCTCAACATACATAAGGTCGATATTTTGACGCTGAATGCGAGGCAAACAGACACTCAATGCCGCAGAACGCAAAACCGGATCCTGAGGCAGGTATATTGAAACTTGACGTTCACTCTGGCATAAGTCCATCACATGCAGGAAATGAGCATAAGAAGTATAAGGAGGCCGAATAAGTGCCCCTTTCGATGGATAGTTAAATACCGTCAGGTTACCCATTGGGTCTTCAACATTGCCACGTGCCAGAATGGTTTGATACTGCTGGTCGATTCTTTCCCTTAAGTATGGGGAAGGAGTCGGTGCCGGCATATTCGCTTCAGATGAGTGCTCCCGAGAAACAAAACGGGCAGGGAACTGGTACGGATCGTGATCGACACTGCCGACAGGCTCTTCGTCTGCAGAGTAATTGACGTGCTGGCATAGTATATAGCCACTGTGTGCCTCGCCAGTTGCAATCCATAAAACGCCGTTGTTACTTTTTGGCTGCAGGGAGACATAGTGCGACGCAAGTTCATAGTTTGCTGCATGGTTGACCCATCGAGCGTCAAACATGGCCAGTTTTCTGCGACACCGGCTAGCGATGTGATCGAGGTGATCATAAAACGTCTTTGGATTGATCTCTAATTTACGGCAAATCTCTCGCACGGAGTAACCCATAAAGAGCAAACCAAGCAGGTTTTCTTGGAAGTGAAGTTTCTTGTTGGCGCCAGACCACTTATCAACAAAGGTTGATTGGCATGATTTACAGCGATAGCGTTGACGATCGCCGCTATAGCCAAAGGCATGGTAGAGGTGCTTATGTGTGTGGACGGAAAGACCAAAGTTTTCACAGTCGTCATTACGACATGCGGGTAGGCCGTCACTATGAAGGTGTCTAAGGCGGTGAAGTTCATTCAAAACTTCACGGTTGTTAAGTAAGGGGGGGAAAGCACCACACTCCCGACATACCATCGCAGGTCGCTTAGGGTTAGCATGCTGCACAACGTAACGATGCGCTTCACTCAATCCAAAGTTGTCACACGCCAATGTTTTACAAAAGTTGAGCTGTAACCCGTCTGCTTCCTGTGGCAGTTTGCCAGTAGTCACTATCTCCCCCTCGGGATATTCAGGCCACCAAAGACATCTTCGGTGGCGATAAGAATAGAATTAGATGTTGATTGCTGTTTCCAGAGCAACTTTCATCATGTCGTTGAATGACTTCTGACGCTCTTCTGAACTTAGCTTCTCGCCACGGATGATGTGGTCAGAAACCGTTAGGATAGTTAGTGCTTTCGCGCCTAGGTCAGCGGCAACACCGTAGATACCTGCTGCTTCCATATCAACACCCAGGATGCCTAGTTTTTCCATCTTTTCGAAGATGTCAGCTTCTGGTGTGTAGAATAGGTCTGCAGAGAATACGTTACCTACTTTTACAGGAACTTCTTGAGCACGTGCCTGGTTTACTGCTTCTTCTAGCAGACCGTAGTCAGCGATTGCCGCGAAGTCGTGGTTGTTAAAGCGAATGCGGTTAACTTTAGAGTCTGTAGATGCACCCATACCGATAACAACGTCCATTAGGTTTACGTCGTCACGTACTGCGCCACAGCTACCTACGCGGATTACGTTTTTTACACCGTATTCAGCGATTAGCTCGTGAACGTAGATACAGCAAGAAGGGATACCCATACCGTGGCCCATAACTGATACCTTCTTACCTTTGTAAGTACCAGTAAAACCAAACATATTACGAACGTCACAAACTTGTTTGACATCTTCTAGGAAAGTTTCAGCGATGTACTTAGCGCGAAGCGGGTCGCCTGGCATCAGTACTGTTTCTGCGAAATCACCAGGTTGAGCGTTAATGTGTGGGGTTGCCATAGTTATTACTCCAAATTTATTAGTCAATCATGTTGCTGATTACTAATTATGTTGATTTTGAAAAATCTGTTGAGGCAATACTAGCTATATCTGCCAATACTCCATGAGAAGTATGTCACAAAAGAGCGGCTCTGTGTGCCCTTGATGTCAATTGATAACTAAATATGTTGAAACTGGTAAAGCAATCGATTCGGAAAAACGTTTGCCTTTTTTAGTGAACCAAATGAGCACAAGTTACGTAACATTTTTCAAGATTGTACAAATTTAGTTTTTGTACAGTTGTCAAAAATTATGTTAATACTTATACAATAATCTTGATTGTATAGCTTTGTTGAAAGCAAAGGAGCTCACAATGGAACAAAAGATAAAAATCGGCATCAGTTCTTGTGTATTGGGTGAACGCGTTCGTTTCGATTCAGGCCATAAAGTCAGCAAGTTTGTTACTAAGGAACTTGCGCCATATTTTGATTTTGTACCTGTGTGTCCAGAAGTTGGCTCAGGAATGTCGGTTCCCAGACCAACGATTCGCTTAGTATCTAATGAAGAACGAATCGCCTTGGTTGAAACCAAAGATCCAAATAAAGAGCATACCCAGCAGGTTATTGATTACTCCAAAGCGAAAGTAGAAGCATTGGAGCAAGAACAGTTGTGTGGGTACATCGTTTGTGCCAAATCGCCAACCTGTGGAATGGAAAGAGTTAAGGTCTACAAGAAAGGTGGTGCGGATAACATAGGCGTGGGTCTGTATACGCGTGAGTTAATGAAAAGAATGCCCTGGCTACCTGTTGAAGAGGATGGTCGTCTCAATGATCCAGTACTTAAAGAGAACTTTATTACTCGCGTCTACACTCTGCAGGATTTTTATCATTCGATGGGCGATGAGCCGAGCAGAGGAAAAATCGTCGCCTTTCATTCTCGCTACAAGCTCGTTCTGATGGCGCACCACCCTCAGTCATATAAACAGCTCGGTAGCCTTGTTGCCAATATGAAAGAGTATCCGTTAGATGAGTTCTATCTGCTGTACCGCGAAGGCTTAATGAAAGCGATGGCAAACAGAGCAAGTAGAAAGAACAACACCAACGTTTTGCTGCATATTCAAGGTTACTTTAAACGCCAGCTTGGTAAACAAGAGAAACAAGAGTTGCGACAAACTATCGATGACTACCGTACGGGTTTGTTACCATTGTTAGCGCCACTTACTTTGCTCAAGCATTATTTATCGGCCCATCCCGATCAATACCTGGCAGAGCAAGTCTTTTTCCAACCTCACCCTCAGGAGTTACGATTAAGATATGGATTGTGAAGAGAAACAGTACGCAATAAGAGAAGTTTCACAAATTACTGGTGTTAAGCCGGTGACGCTGAGAGCGTGGCAGAGGCGCTACAACCTGATCCAACCTCATCGAACTGAGAAGGGGCATCGTATTTACACCGAGCGACATGTTGCTTTGATTGGTGAGATACAGAGTTGGCTGAGCAAAGGTGTTCCGATAGGCAAGGTTAAGAATGTTCTTGAAGTGAATGATTCCAGCGAGGTTAATGAACTACCGATCGCTGCTCAGTTAACGGAAGTTCCCAGGTTATTGGAAGCGCTGGTAGCGCTGAACCAAACTAAAGCAGACTCCATTATCGGCATGGTTCTTAAGGAGTACCCGCTTGATATTGTCGAGCAACAGTTTATTCAACCAGTAGAAAAAGCGCTGTCTATGGTTCGTTTTGGATCCCGATCGCTACAGACCGGGATGATGCGAACCCTGATGGTTGCCAGGCTCAATGACATTCTGCAAGCGGAAAACAAAGCGGCTGGCAATAAGCGTGCTGCGTTGATTTGCTATGAGAGCGTCAACGACATCCAGTCACGTCTGTGGGCACTCAAACTGTCTCAGCGTGGTTTGTACATGGTCATCATAGACGGAGTCGATGAACTATCCGGGTTGATTGATCATCCTGACTTAAATGTCTATGACACTCTGGCATTATACAGCTCTAAGCCGCTCAATGCTGCGCAGACAAGTAATGTGGAGAGACTGAAACAGAGCTTTGCCGGAACACTGGTGCTGTCAGAGATGATCGAAAGCGAGTAGCTCGATGAAACTAGTATGGTTACGCAGAGATTTGCGTATTGAAGATAACCGCGCCCTGTGCTCAGCGATTGAGTCTGAGCAACCTGTCATGGCGCTGTATATTGCAACACCAGAAACCTGGCAACGACACGGGTTAGCCCCGATTCAGGCTGACTTAATAAAGCGACGTTTAGTGACACTGCAAACGGATTTGGCAACGATTAACGTGCCCCTTTATTACGCTCAGGTTGATACCTACCAACAAGCCGCCCAACTGGTCGCCGAGATTGCCAAGAGCAATTCGCTGGACGGTGTGTACTTCAATAAGGAGTACGAATTTGATGAGCAGAATCGTGATGCTCGGTTGCAAGAGCTCCTTGTGCATGCGGGGATCGCAGCGCACAGCTTCGATGATAAATGTGCTTTGCAACCAGGCAGTGTGCTTAATAAGCAAGGCCACTACTTTAAGGTGTTTACTCCTTTCAAGCGTGCTTACCTGACCCGGTTTTATCAGCAGCCGATTAGCGTCATTAGGCCTCAGCCTATTGGTGAGGTAGCGCAACTACACGGCGAGCAGGCACAATTATTCAGCGATAACAGCTCGTTTGACTACCCGACTGAGTCTAGTGCTACTTATCCTGTTGATACCAGCTCAATTATCAACCAGCTACGAGACTTTGTGGCTCACAGAAGTGAACGGTATTCAGATCTAAGGGACATTCCTTCTATAGAAGGCACAAGTCGTCTTTCACCTTACCTTGCTATTGGCGCTCTGTCCGTTCGTCAGTGTATGGCGAGGCTACATGACCAACATCCGAAGCCACTTCCCCCAGGTAGGGAGATGTGGATGAGCGAGCTGATCTGGCGTGAGTTCTACCAGCACCTTATTTACTTTGAAAGTAAACTGAGTAAGGGCAAATGCTTCCTGGAGTGGGGAGACAGGCTATCCTGGCGCAATTCGTCAGCAGATATCGATGCCTGGAAAAAAGGTCAGACGGGTTACCCGATTGTTGATGCCGCGATGAGGCAACTCAATCATACCGGCTGGATGCATAACCGTTTAAGAATGGTGGTTGCCAGTTTCTTGATCAAAGATCTGCATGTCGATTGGCATGTGGGTGAGAGATACTTTATGTCGAAACTGGTCGATGGCGATTATGCGGCGAACAACGGTGGCTGGCAGTGGTGCGCGTCTACCGGGTGCGATGGTCAGCCCTATTTCAGGATCTTTAATCCAGTGTCGCAGGGAGAGAGATTCGACCCGGACGGAGAGTTTGTTTGTCAGTGGATTCCAGAGTTAGCGGCTGTTCCTCGCAAGTTTATCCATCAGCCTTGGAAGTGGTGTAAAGCCAAGGAACTGTCATATCCTCCACCAATAGTTGATCATAAGACCGAAAGAGAGATAACCTTAAGCCTTTATAAAGAAGCTAAGGGAAATGTAGATGGTGCGTAAGTTTATCGCGCTCTTTTTCTGTATCAGTTCGCCTCTGTTCGCGGCAACGTATGACTTACCTGCAGAAGAAAGCAGTATTGTAGGCAGGACTCAATACCATAAAGTTAAAGAGGGTGACACTCTGGCGAATATCGCCAAACAGTATGATGTCGGCTTTCTCTCTTTAATGGCTGCGAATAAAGGGGTAGATCCTTTTCTGCCACCTAAAGACTACGTACTGACCATTCCTACTCAAATCATCTTACCCAATGTTGAGCGTCAGGGCATTGTGATCAATTTGGCCGAATTGAGACTCTATTACTTCGAGCCTGAGATCAACAAGGTACACATTTTCCCTGTAGGCATCGGTCGAGTGGGTCGTGATACACCTGAAATGGTGACCAAGATCAGTCAAAAGCGTCCTAACCCAACCTGGACTCCTCCTGCTTCTATTCGTAAAGAGTACTTAGCAAAAGGGATCGAGTTGCCAGCCGTTGTGCCAGCAGGGCCTGAGAACCCGCTTGGTGAGTACGCATTGCGCTTGGCTCACGGAGCAGGGGATTATCTCATTCATGGTACTAACAAAGACTTTGGTATCGGCTTAAGGGTAAGCTCTGGCTGTATCCGAATGGATCCTAAAGACATTGAGTGGTTGTTCCCGCAGGTCAAGTTAGGCGAGCAGGTTCGCGTGATTAATGAACCGATTAAGGTGGCATTAGAGCCTGACCGCAGCGTTTTCCTTGAGGCTCATGAACCTTTAACTCGCAGTGATGGCGTTAAGAAGCCTTTGATCATGCCACAAGAGCTAACATGGTGGCTGGAAGAGTTTAATCAATCAGATGTGAAGGCCCGAGCGGCGATACTTGCACAAAACGGAGTGCCAGTCGAAATTGTTGCTCCGAGCTTTATTAATTAGGTTATACAAAAAAGAAAGGGTCTGCATGCAGACCCTTTCTTTTAAAAGACGTAATTACTTAGTGTAAGACTGAGCAATGTTGTCGATACGCTCATTTGCACGAGCTGCTTCTTCTTGAGCTGCCATAGCTGCATCACCAGACTTACGAACTTCTGATTGAAGAGCTTGAACGTCTTGGCTTAGCTGGCTTACTTGATTGCTCAGCTCATCCATTTTCGCAGTAGTAGCTTCGTCTGGACCAGACGCACAACCAGCTAGTAGAAGCACAGAAGATGCTGCAGCTGCGATCAACATTTTGTTCATAAGTGAACTCCTTGCATGTATAAGTATCAATAAGAATGTCCCATACCTTTTACTGTATGGTGACGTCAATTAGTGTAGCCCTAATTTTAGGCTTCCAAAAGACAGAAAAAGTCAAAAAAACCCAAGATTTTAGGTAATTATCGAATTAGTTGACCCACGTCTCATTGGTGAGAGCAATGAGTGCAAGGCATTTAAAGTGTTATTTCGGTCGCATTAGACACAAGAAAGATTATTTTATGTGATCTCTATCCTCCTTGCGTGAATCCAGTTATCATAGCCTGTTTTTATTATTTCCGTGTTCGAAGGCACCTCATGATGCTGTGCCAGCTACACACTCAGTGATCAAATGGAGAATACTTTGCACTTTAAAGATTTAGGTTTAGACAATCGCTTACTGAAGAACTTGAAGCACTTTGACTTTAAGAAAGCGACAGAAATACAGCAGCAAGCGATTCCAGTCGCGATTGCCGGTAAAGATCTGTTGGCTTCGTCAAAGACAGGTTCTGGTAAGACACTAGCTTTTGTTTTGCCTATGTTGCACAAGTCGTTAAAAACAAAGGCATTCTCTGCAAAAGATCCACGCGCGGTGATTCTTGCACCTACTCGTGAGTTAGCTAAGCAAGTGTACGGCGAGCTGCGTTCAATGCTGGGCGGCTTAACCTATGATGCAACGTTGATCGTTGGTGGTGAAAACTTTAACGATCAGGTAAAAGCACTGCGTCGCTACCCTAAGTTTATTGTCGCAACACCAGGACGCTTAGCTGATCACCTTGAACATCGCTCATTGTTCTTAGATGGTTTGGAAACTTTGGTTCTTGATGAAGCCGACCGTATGCTTGATCTGGGTTTTGCTCCAGAGCTACGTCGTATTCACAATGCGGCTAAGCACCGTCGTCGCCAGACGTTAATGTTCTCTGCAACACTAGATCACGCCGAAGTGAATGACATCGCATTTGAGATGCTGGATGCGCCTAAACGTATCGCGATTGGTGCAGGTAGTGAAGAGCACAAAGATATCACGCAAAAGTTTTATCTCTGCGATCACCTTGATCATAAAGAAGCGATCTTAGAGCGTGTGCTGCAAGAAGCGGATTACAAACAGTTAATCATCTTTACTGCGACTCGCGCAGATACCGAGAGACTGACCGCTAAGCTCAATGAGAAAAAGCTTAAAGCTGTCGCACTGAGCGGTGGTTTAACTCAGACTCAACGTAATACGATTATGAGTCAGTTTGAGCGCGCGGTATTTAAAATCCTTGTGACGACAGATATTGCGTCTCGCGGTTTAGACATTGCTAACGTTACTCACGTGGTTAACTTTGATATGCCAAAGCACACAGAAGAGTACGTTCACCGTGTAGGTCGTACAGGTCGTGCAGGTAACAAGGGTGATGCGGTATCTCTGGTTGGCCCGAAAGACTGGGACAGCTTCAAGCGCGTAGAAGCCTTCCTTCAGCAGGATCTTTCTTTCTCTGAGCTTGAAGGTCTTAAAGGTAAGTTTAAAGGTCTTCGTCCTCGTAAACCGGATTACCGTGGTAAAGGCAAGTCTGCTAAGAAAGCAGCGCCACAGGCGAAGAAAACCGCCAAGAAACCAGTTAAGCGCGACAAGAGTTTCCACCAGAACGTTGCGGTTGGTGATTCAGTGTTTATTCCGAAGAAGAAAACAGCACCAAAAGTGGACGACGAGTAAGCGCTCGTTTGACACGGTCAAGATAACAAAAAGGGTTGCCAGTTTGGCAACCCTTTTTCGTTTTAATCACCGATGTTTAATCGGCGATTAAAAGACTTTTTCATAACGGTTTAGAGATTAAACCTTGAAGAAACCTAATTGCTGTTTCTGGTTTTCCGCCAGGTTAGATAGCTCTTGGCTTGCCGCTGCAGACTGAGTAATACCCGTTACGTTTTGGCTTACTAACTCATAGATGTTACCAAGGTTAGTGTTGATGTCCGCCGTTACCTGGCCTTGCTCTTCTGATGCGACCGCTACTTGTGCGTTGAGCGTCGTTAGCTCAGAAATAGAGGTACTGATGTTGTGTAGTGCACTGCGTACTTGTTCGGCTTGTTGTTGATTCTGCGCGAGTAGCTCCAGGCTTGAACTCATGCTGTCATTGGCCGTGCCTGACTGAGTTTGCAGTTCTTCAATGATAACCTGAATTTCTTTGGTTGATTCCTGAGTACGTGCGGCCAGCATACGAACTTCATCTGCAACCACAGCAAAGCCGCGACCACTTTCACCTGCACGTGCTGCTTCAATCGCCGCATTAAGTGCCAGTAAGTTAGTCTGCTCTGAGATACTTTCGATTACCTCAATCACTTTACCAATCTGCTCAGATTGCTCTTTCAGGTTGGTTACAACATTGGCAGCTTGTGCTAGCTGATCAGCCATCTTAATGCTTGCGCGAGTATTCTGTTCAAATATCTCCAGGCTTTCACGAGCCATTTTGTTTGCGCTGTTCGATGCTTCGTCAGCTAAGTTGGCATTCTGTGTGACTTCAGAAGCGGTACTTTCCATCTGGTTTATCGCCGAAGCAACCTGTTCAACTTCGTTCTTTTCCTGATCCGAGTTGACACTAGACTGAGTCATTACCGCGGCAAGTTCTGTCGATGCTGAAGCAACATCTACACTGATTCTAACCAGAGAATCTACCGTTGTTTTTAGCTGGCCAACCGTAGAGTTAAAGTCGCGTGAAAGGGCAGTGATTTCGTTGTCGCCTTCCTCTGCTACTTTAACGCGTAGATTGCCTTCAGCCAGCTCTTTCATTGCATTTTGCAACTGCTTAATTGGCGTAACAATGATGCCTGCCAGTAACCAACTGATCGCGAAAGCAGCCAGTAGTACTGCCGCTAAGCCAAGTACAGAGTTAAACATCACATCTGAGTGAATCTTTTCATTGTGTTCGACTTCAGCCAGAGCAAGCTGGTTAAGCTTTTTCGACAGCTTATCAATCGCTTCGACCATATCTTTACCTTTATCGCGGTAAATGCCAGAAGCCTGATTGTACTGGTTGTCAAAGTCACTTGAAGTCACTGACTGGCTATGCTTTTTGTTTAATAGTGGGATCATTGTGCTGATTGAGTAACTGACGTAGTTCTCAATCGCCATTTCCATTTGTTCGATTTCAGCCTTCAGACCGTCGATATCTCTTAGATTGTCTAGTAGGCGTAGGTTCTCTGTCTGCTTTGAGCGCAGAGTTTGCTGCAACTGAGCAACATCATCGGCGCGGAACAGGCTGTAGATTGCCTTAATACGCATACCGTAGGTGTTATCGATGATCTTGGTGAGTTCATCTTTATGTTGGATAACGTCGTTGGTCGAGACGGTCACCTGATTAAAAGCGTGCTTTAGGGTAGTCGTGCTGTAGCTAATGCCTGCAATAAGAAGCAGTATTGTAAATACTACAGGCACAACAACTTGCAGCTTGATGGATAAGCCACTTAATAACTGGCGCATGAAAGGTCCTCTTCTGAATAGATAGATTGTTATTTATTATATTTTTGTATGAGAATTATTCTAATTTGCATTATTGATAATGCAATCGATAATTGCGGTCATTGTAAATGATCGCGGTGTGTAGGTTAAATAGGAAATTGTATTATTTTACATGTGGTTACAGTACAAACTTTACCCGCATGGAGTGTTGAATAACTTTGATTTACAATTTTCTTTCACTGATTTTTGATAAGGGCTAAATAATTTCACCTGTCATAGAGGCTTAAACTAAGTGAAACACAACTGTCATATTTGAGTCCTAAAGTGGGCACCGTTCAAGTGAAACACAACGGCAATAAAGCCACTTAAGGAAATTGTGATGAAAAAGACAGTAATCGGTGCAATCGCACTTCTAGGCGCAATGGCAGTGACTTCAGTTTCTGCTAAAGAAACTATCTCTGCAGTGGGTTCTAGCAGCGTTACTCCACTGATGGAAGTTTTCTCTGAAACATATATGAAGACACACAACAACGTGTTTATCGAAGTTCAAGGCCCTGGCTCTTCTGCTGGTGTAAAAGCAGCGAAAAACGGTAGCGCGGACTTAGGTATGTCTTCACGTAACCTAAAAGATTCTGAAAAAGAGCCGGCTCTTAAAGAACTAACAGTTGCACTAGACGGTATCGCAGTTGTTGTAAACCCTAAGAACAAGCTAGGTAAACTGACCGCTGAGCAAGTAACAGCAATCTACAAAGGCGACATTACTAACTGGAAAGATGTTGGTGGTGCAGATAAGCCAATCGTTGCTATCACTCGTGATACAGCTTCAGGTACTCGTGGTGCTTTTGAAGACATCATGAAGCTGAAAAAGAAAATCTCTGGTAAGAAAGTTTCTGCAATTTCTCAGCGCGCTCAAGTTGCAAACGGCAACGGTGCTCTGAAAACTATGGTTGCTTCAAACCCTTACGCTATCGGCTACATCTCTCTAGGTACTGTAGACAACTCAGTAAATGCGCTATCAATTGACGGTGTTGAAGCAAACGTTGATAACGTGAAGAACGGTTCTTACAAAGTCGCTCGCCCATTCCTAGTGCTTTACAAAGAAGGTAAACCATCTGCTGAAACTCAGAAGTTCCTGGATTGGATGGTAACGCCGGAAGCACAAACTCTTGTAGACCAGAAAGGCTACATCTCAGTTAACTAATTTTAGTTGACCATCTAACAAATTTGCTCAGCCCACCTTTTCGGGCTGAGCGTTTTCAATCCATTTCGACTCTGCTCTGCAGCTCGAACTGTGAGATTTTCATATGACCATCGCAAATAGTGAAAAGCTTATGAATACTGAAGCGACTCAACTTAATAAGTCAGGTCTGCGTGCTCAAAAGCGTGTAGATTGGAAAGAGCGTATCTTTCACGGCCTATTTTTAACCAGTGCGGTTATCGGTATTGTCTCTCTAGCGGTTATCGCTTACTTCATTGTTAAAGAAAGTATCCCTGCATTCCAGGAAGCTGGTGTCTCGGGCATCGTTTTAGGCCAGGACTGGTTACCGCCAGCGCTTTACGGCGTCGCAACTATGATCGTTGCTTCTGTGGTCTCTACTTTAGGTGCGGTTGTTGTTGGTGTGCCTATCGGTGTGCTTACGGCTATCTATATTGCAGAAATTGCACCTAAACGAGTCGCCGATATTATCCGACCAGCGGTAGAGCTGTTGGCCGGTATCCCTTCGGTTGTCTATGGTTTCTTTGGTTTGGTAATCATTGTTCCGCTCATCCAAAATATCTTTAATGTACCAGCGGGTAACACCATTCTGGCGGGTATCATCGTACTTGGCGTGATGATTCTTCCTACGGTTATTACTGTATCAGAGACTTCAATCCGCGCGGTTCCCCGTACGTACAAAGAGGGCTCTCTAGCACTCGGCGCTTCGAAAATCTTCACTATCTTTAAGCTGCTTGTTCCAGCGGCAAGAAGCGGCATTATGACAGGCGTGATTCTGGGTATTGGTCGTGCTCTTGGTGAAACAATGGCCATCATCATGGTGATGGGTAATGCGCCAGCGATGCCAGAAGGTATCCTTGATTCAGCGCGTACTCTGACTGCCAACATTGCAATTGAAATGTCTTACGCAAGTGGTGTTCACGCCAACGCACTATACGCAACAGGTGTTGTTCTGCTGGTGTTTATTATGTCTCTAAATGCGGTTCTTCTTTACCTGAACCGTGAGAAAGCGAGGTAATAACAATGTCTCAAACAACGCAATCACCTAACACGTTAAAGGGCGCGCAAATGGATACCGCAAAGCTGAAAAAAGCTCGTCAGACCAAAGATAATATCTTGAATGCTTTTGTATGGGCGTCTGCTGCACTCACGGTAGGTTTCCTGTTCTGGATTATTTGGTACATCTTATCGAATGGTCTTCAGCATGTAGATTGGGCGTTCGTAACCGATAACTACACCGCAACTGGGGAAGAGAAGGGTATCTTCCCGATGATAGTGTCGACCCTATACATGGTAATCGCTTCAATCGCGGTTGCGGCGCCATTGGGCATTATGACCGCAATCTACCTGACTGAATACGCTAAAGTAGGCAGTCGATTGGTTAAGGTTATTCGTTTCTGTACTGAGTCACTGGCGGGTATTCCATCGATCATCTTCGGTCTGTTTGGTATGACTTTCTTTGTCGCGATCCTAGGCCTTGGTTTCTCAATTCTGTCGGGCGCTTTAACACTGAGTATTCTTATTCTGCCGGTTATTATTCGTACCACAGAAGAAGCGTTAATGGCGGTACCGCAAACCTATCGCGAAGGTTCTTACGCGTTAGGGTCTTCAAAAATTTACACCATCTGGCGTCTAATCTTACCAAGTGCGACTCCAGGTATCTTAACTTCGGTCATTCTAAGTATTGGTCGTGTAATTGGTGAATCAGCACCTGTTTTCTTAACAGCAGGTATGGTGGCGCGAATTCCTGATTCGTTGCTCGACTCAGGTCGCACCCTAACCGTTCACTTATATAAGCTAACCACTGAGTTGTTCACCATTGAAGAGTGGAATCAGGCATACGGTACAGCAACGGTACTGATTGTTGTGGTCTTGCTGATCAACATGACGACTAAATTTATCGCCAGTCGTTTTAACAAAGCAACCTACTAAGCTTCTTTGCACAGTTAGATACCAATTACAGAATTTAAGAGATTAAGAAAATGAACAAGTTTAACATCGAAAACCTAGATCTATTTTACGGTGATAACCAAGCACTGAAGTCAATTAACCTACCTGTTCCTGAGCGTCAGGTAACGGCTCTGATTGGTCCATCTGGTTGTGGTAAATCGACCTTATTGCGTTGTCTGAACCGCATGAACGATCTGATTGAAGGTGTAAAGATCACTGGTCGTTTAGAAATGGATGGTGATGATATCTACGGCAATATCGACGTTGCTGACCTGCGTATTAAAGTGGGTATGGTTTTCCAGAAGCCAAACCCATTCCCAATGAGTATTTATGAAAACGTCGCCTACGGTCTCCGTGCTCAAGGCATCAAGGATAAGAAGTATATCGACCAAGTAGTTGAACGCTCTTTGCGTGGTGCAGCTTTATGGGATGAAGTGAAAGACCGCCTTAAGTCGCATGCGTTTGGCCTATCTGGTGGTCAGCAGCAGCGACTATGTATTGCACGTACGATTGCGATGGAACCGGATGTGATCCTGATGGATGAACCAACGTCGGCTCTGGATCCTATTGCGACTCATAAAATTGAAGAGTTAATGGAAGAACTGAAAAAGAACTACACCATTGTTATCGTCACTCACTCAATGCAGCAGGCGCGTCGTATCTCAGACCGTACCGCTTTCTTCCTGATGGGTGAGCTTGTCGAACATAATGATACTCAGGTTATCTTCAGCACACCAAAAGATGACCGTACTAAAGGTTATGTAAACGGCGACTTCGGTTAACCAGTTACTGGCAAAAAAAATTATAACTATAAGCGATGGTACTTTGCCCCTCTATATGAGGGGCTTTTTTATGTCAGTAGAAAACAGACTGACTGTTTCACATGTGTCTCATCTGTCTCACTACACTGTCTCAGATGAGACTGATACATATATGAAATATAATTAAGTAATTGATTCTTATGGTTTAATTTTTTGGCATGAGCGTTGCTCTACCTAATGTGAATCCGAATTGGCTTCAGGTTAGGGATAATGCATAAAGTAATTCTGATAATAACAAGTTTATTTAGCCTTCAACTCTCGGCACAAGATTTAGTCACTTTAGGTCCGTCCACGTTTCAAGGGGCGGAAGGGGCTATTGCCGTCAATATCGCTGCTGGTGAACACAATGTTCAAAGCAGTAACTTTGTCTACTCTGCTCAGGGTGACTATGAGTTAACTATCATCTCGTCATCGCAAAGTTCAGAGATCGCTTCTTCAGCTTCGGCATCCATCGAATCAGGTGCATTCGATAATGCTGGTGGCTATATCAGTGCCAACCTAGCGGCTGGTAATAGTAATCAGCAGCATAACATCATCATTTTCGCCCCTAGCTCTGAAGTGAGCTGGGAAGTGGCTGATCTCAGCTCTCAGTCAGCAGCGATCTCTGATCGAGGATATTCAGAGAAAGGTGATGACCTTTCAGTCGACATCGCTCCACTTGCTCTAAACGGAGCTAGCGGAGTTATTCAAATGAGCCAAATCGCCGGTAGTGGCAATACCGTGCGCAATACATTCCAAATGCCAACAACCATAAATTAATCTCAATGAAATGAGGAAAAAACACCATGGAAAAACAATGGAATAAGGTACCGTTAGCGGTAATCATCGGAACGATCCTATCTGCGCCTGCCTATGCAGATGGGCTTGAAGTAGAGGCCAATAATTTACAGATCTCTGCGGACAACTGGGTGGATGTAACATTTGATGCTCCAGGTGTTTCCGATACGGGAATCACAAATAACGCCTCATTAAGCAGTGGTGCATTTGATGATGCAAGAGGGGTTGTGCATTCAAACGTTGCTGCGGGATTTTATAACCAAGGTAGCAACCAAGCCTCTATGGGTACACGCGCTGAAGGTAATTTAGATGAGGCTGCTTCAGTTAGAGCTGGCTCTGCGCAAGCCAGCAGTGGTGAAAACCTGTCGATGAAAAAAGACTTTGGTGGCGATAATGACAACAGTGCAACTTTAGACGGTGCATTTAAGGGTGCCAAAGGCGTTATCGGCACAAACGTTGCTGCGGGTGTTTCAAACTTGCAGACCAATAATGTTGCTATGGGTAATGCCGAAGATGCTAGCGAACTAACATTGACAGCAGCCTCTGAACAATACCTTGGATTTGCGCGTACTGATGGTGGCGACGTTGAAGGAAACACGGTTAACTCACTAGGTGCGGACAATGTCGCAAAAGTTCAGGGGGGCGCGTTTGACGGTGCTAACGGCATTGGTGGAGCTAACGTTACTTCAGGGATGGCTAACCAACAAGCTAACTCTGTCGCTTTAGCCAACTTTGTTACTGTTGGTTCAGGTGATCCTTCTGAAGGAGATCCAGCTGCAAATATTGGTGAGACATTAGGTGTTGATGGACTTCCTGCTAACACTAATAACAAGCAACCTTTAGATAACCAAACTGAAGTGACAAGCGTTACTC
This sequence comes from Vibrio brasiliensis LMG 20546, assembly GCF_000189255.1. Lineage (GTDB taxonomy): Bacteria > Pseudomonadota > Gammaproteobacteria > Enterobacterales > Vibrionaceae > Vibrio > Vibrio brasiliensis. Next base: position 104,461 of record NZ_AEVS01000081.1, read on the forward strand.
TGACATCGAAAGGTAAACAGACTCTGGATGGAAATAGCGTAACAGTTGATGGCGACCCGCATCAATTCCAGAACAACACGTCATTGGTCGATAATGTGTTTAACGCAGTAAAAGGCATATTTGGTCTTAACGTGGCTTCCGGCGATCTCAATGCACAAAGCAACAATGTGTCGCTAGGTGTAACGGCGCTACCTGACCCAGATACTGGTAGTACAGTTAACGTAAATGCTCTTGCCGAGCAAAGTGTACAAAATAACTCGGTGAGCTATACCAATAACGATGGTAACAACAATAACCCATCAACCAATGATGCCACTATTTCACAGAGTTTTGTTGGTGCGAATGGTATCGTTGGTGCTAACGCTGCTGCGGGGCAAAACAATGCTCAAACCAACAACGTTGCGGTAGCGGTGACTGAGCCTAATGGTAACGGACCTGTTGATGCTGTAAGTGTAGTTGCATCGTCAACGCAATCTGTCACATCTAATACATTAACTCAGAAGCAAGACGATAGCCTTGGTCAGGTGACCAATAATGCCACTATCAATAATGGCTCTTTCTCTGACTCACAAGGCATCGTAGGCGCTAACGCTGCAGCTGGTCAGTTCAATGCCCAGTCTAACCAGGTGAGTGTTGCCTCCGTTGCTGGTTGGATAGACTCACAATCTGGAACTAGTGGAGTTGTTAAGGCTAATTCCGAACAAACAGTTTCAGGTAATGCCATGGCGACAGAGGGAGCGGGTAACTACGAAGCGACTTCAAACGCGACATTAACAGGTGACGCGCTAGATAATATTACCGGTATTACTGGTGCGAATATCGCAGCAGGTCAAGGTAATGCGCAAACGAATAATGTTGCAATGAGCAGTGCATACGGTGATGTCGACTCTTCTGAAGTAGTGGCGGAGAGTACACAAAACGTCACTCAGTCAGATATTTCACCAGACAGTGAATCGGACTTAACGTCAAGCGCAACTATTAGTTCTAACTTCTCGAGTGACGTTTCAGGCATCATGGGCGTCAATGTGGCGTCAGGTCAGTCCAATGTGCAATCTAATAATGTCGCCTTGGCTTCGTATAACGACCAGAATGAATCTACAGCAGATGCTCTTCAAGTTGAAGCAACCAGTCAGCAAGCAGTGACTTCAAATGATGTCTTTGCTAGTGGTAATGGTTATATCGATAACGATGCGTCGATTGATGGTTCGTTCAACGGTGGAGCCAGCGGTGTTGTTGGTGTTAACGTCACGTCGGGCCAAGCTAATGCAGCAAGTAACAACGTTGCACTTGGTTTATATGCAAGCAATCCTCAAGATAACTCTCAGGGTGATTTAATCAAGGCCAAAGCAAGCTCAGATCAATCGGTTGTTGGTAATACTAATAGAATCGCTCAAGGTAGCGAAGCTCCAATCAGTAATACAGCGTCAATTACCAACTCATTCACAAATGGAGCGTCCGGCGTGGTTGGCGTGAACAACGCGGCTGGTCAAGGTAACGCTCAGGCGAATAACGTAGCGATTGCCTTAGATGAATCATCGGATGACGGTGCTGGCGCAGGTTCAGTTATTGCGGCGTCAAATCAGGATGTCATCAGCAATAATACCATTTCGGATATCCAAGAAGGCATTGCAGTTTCGAACCAAGCAACGCTAGATGGTTCATTCACAGGTGTGTCGGGTGTTGTTGGAGTTAACCTGTCATCAGGCCAAACTAACGCGCAAGCTAACAATGTGGCGATTAGTAATGGCTCTGGCGGTGGTGAAACTAACCCATTCTCTAAACAGGACGGTATTGACACGACATCAAGCTTTAGTGGTGTGCTAGCGGCAAGCATTCAAGAGATTGATGGTAGTGATGTGACGTTAGGAGCGAGTGATACGGTTTCGGAAAATGTTGCGACACTTACAGGTTCGTTTGACAACGCAAGTGGTGTAATTGGTGCTAACGTTACTGCTGGGCAGGCTAACGCGCAATCGAACAATGTGGCGATGGCGGCTGATGGTCAGTCTGGTTCGCAAGATGGCACATTAGCAGCGGCTGCAGTCAGCCTACAAGAGTTCGATGAAGTTGATGTATCACTGGGAAGTGGCTTCGAAAATAGCGCGACACTAACCGAATCGTTCAATAATGGTACTAAAGGTATCGTCGGTGCTAACGTATCTTCTGGTCAGGCAAACGCTCAAACCAACAACGTAGCACTTTCTTCAAATGATGGTCAGCCGTCAGTAGCGGTTGCGGGGAGTGCTCAGGTTATCGGTGCACAGCTAAATGGCTCTGGTACTGGTAATACGGGTACAAATAATCCAATGACTGTGACTAATGAGCTGTTTGCAAGTGAAGCTACTCTGTCGAATTCATTTGAGGATGCTAAAGGTATCTTAGGTGTAAACATTGCTTCAGGTCAGCTAAATGCTCAGGCTAACAATGTTGCCGCTTCAGTAACAGGTACCGATGCTGGTGCTCCTACTGGTGCAATCAACGTCCAGGCTGCGGTTATTAATGAAGTGAACTACAACGCAACGGGGGCATACACGGCAGTACTTGGTGAAAATGCATTCAACGGTGCGTCGGGTGTGATTGGTACCAACATGGCGGTCGGAGTAGCGAATGGTCAAAGCAATAACGTTGCAATGCAAATAGCTGATGGCAATACCTCTGGTCCGGCTGTAGCAGCTAACATTCAAGGTTCGTTTGCGAATGGAGCAGCAACTAGAACAACAACTGGAGCGGTTGATGTTGATGGTATGGCTGAATTTGCAGGCCTTGCTGTTGAGAGTGTACAGCTAAGTAAGTTTGCAGTGTCTGATAATGGTACTGGTAGTAACAGTGACCTGGTCAGTGTAGGCAATACAGCGACAATCAAAAACAGCTACAACGGTGCTAAAGGCGTTATTGGCGTTAACGTAGCGTCAGGTTTAGGTAACCTGCAAAGCAACAATGTTACGCTTGTCGCTTCACGCGGCAACTAACGACATGGTGTAAATATCGAAATGCCCTCTTCGGAGGGCATCCTTTTAAGTTTAAGGAAAACTATGAAATTTTGTCTTTTGACTGTTGGATTATGTCTGTCGACCCTGACTCAAGCGGCCACGGTTTACCTTGATGGTCTGGTACCTGGGGTAGGTTCGATGCAGAAGGAAGTGGTCAGCATCAAAGAGAGAAAGTTTCTGAATATCGTACGACAACAAACCGACTTTTCTTGTGGTGCCGCCTCACTAGCTACCTTACTTCGCTATGGATACAACATAGATACTGATGAACAAAGGGTAATGAACGGAATGTTTCAGGTATCGGATGCGACAGCGGCGAGAAAGCTTGGTTTTTCAATGTTGGACATCAAGAACTATGTCGAACAAGGATTGGGCATGAGGGTTCAAGGTTACAATATTCCGGCGGATAAGCTCAGTGCCTTGCCTATTCCAACCATCGTCTTGTTAGACATTAAAGGATACCGTCATTTTGTCGTGCTAAAGAGAGTGGATAAGAGTGGCAATGTCTATATCGCAGACCCTGCACTCGGCAACCTGACTATGTCTGTTGAACAGTTTACTCAGGGTTGGCAAGGGGTTGTGCTGGCAGTAGTTGGTCAGGGGTATGATCAAAGCTCGCCTTTAGCCATGCCTTCTCCACCGCTCACGGTACGTTCCCTGGAGGATCAGTTTGCTCCGGTAACGGCCTTTAACTTAATGGATTTTGGCTTCAATGCATCGGAGTTGTTCTAAAAGGGAAACACAATGAAGATCAAATGTTTGGCAGCTTGTCTGTTTACCTGCTTTCAGGCTAATGCGGCGGTTGACTGGCAATCAATGCAAGCAACCTTGGTAGATGAGCAGCAACTATCGACGATGCGTGGTAAGTATCGTGTCGCTCGCTCTGGAGAGGATCTCTATTTTGGGGTTCGGATGATTACTCATTGGAGTGATTCGAGCTCATCGGGATCTGCGGGAATGGACGTTGTGGTAAATGGTAGGGATGTCAGTGTTACTCCTCTGGATGGGAGTGATTTACAAAACAGTGTCGATGACAACGGAATCCATGGCAATGGTTCAGGAATGGTTCAATTGGTTCAAATTGCAGGGAATGGCAACTCGGCAAGCAATGACTCTGAGCTGAAGCTGGTGGATAGTGGCGGGTTAACCTCAACGTCATTATCGGATTCCTCGCAAGTTGAATACTATCAAGTTTCCGGTGGTGAGAATCGGGTTGGCTATAAAGTGACCATTGGAGAGAGCATTGCAATCCAGGAAATCCGCAGCTTGAAATCGGCTCATGGAGCGTATCAAGGAATAAAACTTAGAGGTGATGATCTGGTGGTTCAGAACCAAATGTTAATGGAAGTAAAAATTCCTGACTCGTGGAAGCAAAGTCGAGACTTGATGGTATCTCATTCATTATTAAAGGGATTATAAGCAAACCGCATGTGCTTCTAATTGATATCTCACTTTTGAAACAGTAAATAATTATAAATTAACTTAACATCAAGCGAGTTCATATCCGGGAGGTGAATATGAAAAGGAGCTCGCTTACGATAGGTTGCCTGATCGCAACTAGCAGCCCTGTCATGCATCTGCATGCCAATGATCAAGTGGACGCTTTATCTCAGCAACTGGCTGAACAAAAAGCGGCGAATGAAGCATTAAAAGCTCAGTTGCAGCAACAGCAGCAGGTGATGCAGCAGGTTATTCAAGCAGTGAATAACCATCAACAAGTGCTTATCAACCATCAGGGAAATATTGATAGCCTAGTCAAAAAGAACCAGCGCGTTTCTGCGGAAATGAAATCTCAACTTAATGGTGATAAGCAACAAAACGTCCTATCACGTCCTGAGAAAGTTGCTATCGATGCAACGGCTGGCTCTGCCCAGACAGCCCGCCCAGAGACTCAGACTGCCAACACTCAAACTCCGAAAGCTAAGCCGACTAATGCCACTAAGCCTCAAGAGTCGAGCCAGAAAAGCCGCAGTGCAGAAGATGTATACCAAGAAGCGGGTAATGTCTTTACACGTAAGTTCACTCTGGAAACTGCTTTTCGTTACAGCTATTTCGATCGAAAGGATCTTGCCTTAAGTGGCTTTCTGGCACTGGATTCGATTTTCCTTGGTGACATCAACTTAGATAGAGTTCGTTCTAACACCTTCAACTTAGACTTTTCTGGACGTTACACTATCGATGATCGCTGGCAGGCTGAACTCAGTATTCCGACGGTTTACCGCTGGTCAGATTATGAAACTGTGGGTCAGAATAACTCTAGCGACGGTTTAGAATCAGGCAAGGTATCGAGTTCGGGCATTGGGGATATCAGTGCAGGTATATACTACCGTGTGCTAAAAGAGACCACAGACTCGCCTGATTTAGTATGGAACTTTCGGGTTACAGCCCCAACCGGTAAAGATCCATATGGTATCGCGACCTCATCATCCCAGTCTGGCAACCTTAACGTTCCCGATGACCTGCCAACGGGTAATGGAGTGTGGGGGTTAGGTACTGGGATCTCGATTGTTAAAACCTACGACCCTGCCATCGTATTCTTAAACCTTAACTATACTCACCAGTTAGAAGAACAGTTTGACGACATCAGCAGTGCAGCAGGTAATCAGTCTGGCAGCGTTAAGCTTGGTGATAGCTGGGATTATGGTCTGGGTGTTGCTTTTGCCATTAGTGAGCGTATGAGTCTGGCAATTAACTTTAGTCAGTCTATGAGCAACACCTCCAGACAAAGATTGGATGGCGGTGATTGGGTCGAGGTCATCGGCAGCGATGGCAATAGTGCCACATTGGGCATTGGCTCAACCATGGCTCTGTCGAAGAACCTGAGTATGGTGACTCAAGTCAGCTCCGGATTGAGTGATGATGCTGCGGATTACGCCATAAGCATCCGTTTCCCTTACCGATTCTAATAGCGATAAAGGTTTTTATATGCGAGAAGAACAAGCGGTATCGATATTAGTTATTTCGCGTGATCACCAACTATGGTCAGGCATTTTGTCTGAACAGGGTTGGGGCTATCGTATCGTCGCATCTGTCGATACTGCAAAAGAGATATTAAAAAATGTCCACAGGCTGGTCGTGGTGTTCGATTTTTCCTGTGGTCGATACCAGTGCAAACAGTTAGAAGCATTGCATGGCATTGGTATGGGGGTTCGCACTATCGCTTACCTCGATAAGACACAAAAAGATTTACTGACCTGTGAAGAGCTTAATTACATTTCGTACTATTGTGTTGATTACTACACCAGTCCACTGCCACAAGAAATGGTGGTCAAAACTTTAGGTCATCAGGTAGGAATGCTTGATCTCAAGAGTAACTCAGTCGCTAAATCTAAGACGAATGTCATTGAGGGAAAAGCGATCTCGTTGATTGGAGATTCTCCGGTAATACACCGACTGAGACGGCAGATAGCGAAGGTCGCACCAACTGACGTGAACACCTTAATTTGTGGTGAAAGCGGTACAGGCAAAGAGCTCGTAGCACGAGCAATTCATGATGCTTCTTCGCGCGCAAGTGAGACGTTTGTTGCGGTTAACTGTGGCGCCCTGAATGAACAATTAGTGCATTCAGAGTTGTTTGGTCATGAAAAGGGAGCCTTTACGGGAGCAAGTACCAGTCGGACAGGTAAAATAGCTCTGGCGCACAATGGTACTCTGTTTCTGGATGAGATTGGCGACCTGCCACTTACACAGCAAGCTAATCTATTACGCTTTTTACAGGAAGGCACCATTGATGTTTTAGGTGGGAGTGAGCCTGTCAGGGTTAACGTGCGTGTGGTCGCTGCTACCCATGTTGACTTAGAACAAGCGGTTAAAGAAGGACGTTTTCGCCAGGATCTTTACTTTAGATTAAATGTCCTTCGGGTCAATGCACCTGCTTTGCGGGATAGAGGTCAGGACATATTACTCTTGGCGTTATTCTTTATGAACAAATTCAGTAAGGAATATAGCTGTGATATTTCTCACTTCGATGAAGGCGCTAAACAAAGGTTACTGTGTTACCACTGGCCCGGGAATGTACGAGAGCTCATTAACATCGTTAAACGCGCGGTTTTAATGAACGATGCAGGTGTCATATCTGCGGAAGATCTCGATATATCTTCCAGTGTTGCGCTGGCGGCACCTGCAGTGAGTCATAAGGGAGAAAGCTTACGTGATGCATTGTTACTTTATGAAGGTAATGTGCTCGAAGCCTCCAGATATCTGGGTATATCAAGGGCAACTGCTTATCGGATTATAGAAAAGTACAATCTTAAATCAGCGCTAGTTAGGGCAAGAGGGCTTAATTAGCGATTAATTACAGCATGTATTTCGTTCGAGCGCTTATCGGAATACATGCTTATGTCGGCATGAGTCAGCAGTTCTGCTACCTGTTGTGAATCTTCTGGATATCGAGCTATACCAATACTCGTGGTGAGTTCAAAACGCGTTCCATCTTTGATCTTAATCGGTTTGAAGACCTTGTTATGAATCGTTTTCGTCATCTTATTGATGTGAGTTAAATCAATTTGGTCAGATATAACGGCAAATTCATCCCCACCAATTCGATAGCACTCAAGTCCGAGTCGGCTTAATCTACGACTGACGGTTTTTAATACCTGATCACCAGCATAATGGCCATGATAATCGTTGATCTGTTTAAATTTGTTGAGGTCGAGTAACAAAATACTGAACGGCTGCTCTGACTGAGTTCTTTTATTCAGTTCACTAAACATCGCCAAACGGTTTGCAATGCCTGTCAGTGAATCGGTGAGTGATAGCTGTTTATGGTACTCAGACTCTTTATGAAAGATATACATGGCTAAGCAGACACACACGATCAGTAACAGCAATGAGGCAAACTGAATATCGTTAAGATCTCGTGCCTGCTGCATCTGTTCTCGATAGAGAGGACTCTTGATTCGGAAGTTCGTGTTCACATATTGGATCATCGACATATACAGGACGTCGAACTCCTTGCTGACTCGCTCTGTATAGTCTGAGTGCGAGGCCAGTTCGAGACGAGGTTCGAGAGATTTAAACTGACTGAATAAAGTTGAGAAGAAGATCCTGGCACCAGGCATAGCGATATAAGTATCGGCTTCGCGACTGGTCAGCAGTAAATCAAATCGACTCCAGGTTAATTCGTATTTGAGTAGTGCTTTCTGATAGTAGTCTTCACTGCTGGCAGCAAAAGGCAAGATAGAGTTGAGCTCAGAGAATTCCTTACTGAGCTGAAACAGAAACCAGGTCGCCTGATTTTGCTGCTCACTATATGACTGCGCGTGTTGACGAGTTGCAGTCAGAAAATAGAGGTTGGCAACGATAACGATCAGGCTAAGTAAGAGCAGTAGGTACTTGGCTCTTTTTAGAATAGCGGATGAGTGATTATAGTTATTGCGCTGCCACATCTTGGGTTCTATGTATAAGTATCTCGTCTATTTGCCACACCATCTGTGCATGGAAAACGGCGTTATCGATTTCCGGGTACTGGTCTAGATTAAAGACCAGCCAGTACGGACCTTTATTTCGCACTTTCATATTTTTGTTATCGATTTGATACGCAACGATCGGTTGATATTGTTTGATATCTTTGATCTGCGAGCTCGCGGCGTAATCATTTAACGCGATAAAAGACACTGAAAAGGCATCTTCGATACCAAGGTGAGCGAGTAGGTCGGTAATCGTAAATCCAGTGAACTCTTTCTTACCTTCGAACCAGGGAAGGCTAGTGGCAAAACTATGTGCTTCCAGTTGGGTGGTAATTTCCTCGTGAGTAAGAACAACAGGCTGTTGATCCGCGACACGGATGACAAGTTGTGAAGCAAACGCTTGGAAACTCATAAGTGAGACAAGCAATGCACTCCAACACCACCTCATAGGCTCTCCTCAGATAGTTTATTTAGACATATATCAGTAAGTATATGATGAGATTTGATGTAATTAAACGCTTTTCCCTAAACATTGAGAGCACAAATCGGCTTGATGAACCTAAGTAGCAAAATAGAAACAACAAAGCCCCGGAAATGGGGCTTTGCTTTCTCAATCAATACTGCACTTGGTTAGAAAATCAAGTGAGCCACGCCTGCAATCACAGGTAGAGTGATCAGAGTACGTAGGATAAAGATTGCGAACAGTTCGAAAATGTTAACTGGAATACGGCTACCTAGCAGCAGTGCGCCCACTTCAGACATGTAAATCAGCTGAGTAACAGACATGGCTGCGATAACAAAACGAGTCATCTCGTTGTCAATCGATGCTGCCAGAATTGCTGGAATAAACATGTCAGCAAAGCCTACAACGATGGTTTCTGATGCAGCGACGGCTTCAGGTACACCAAGAAGTTCCAGGAATGGGATAAACGGCTGACCTAAGAAGCTAAATACTGATGTGTATTCAGCGATGATCAGTGCGATAGTACCCAGGCCCATCACGACAGGTAGTACACCGAACACCATGTCGATAGCATTGTGTACGCCTTCACGGAATACGCTCTTAACCGACTTCACCTGGCTCGCTTTGTTTAGTGCAAGCTCCATACCCCAAGAGAAGCTTGAGTGTCCTGCTGGGATTGCATCCGCGTCTTCACTTGGCTTAGTGCCATCGATGAAAGTATCTTTCTTGTAGCTCAATGGAGGAAGGCGAGGAATGATCACTGCCGCCACAATGCCTGCTAGACAGATAGCGCCGTAGAAAGGCAGGAACAGATGCTCTAGCTCAACTTGCGCGATAACGACTAAGCTGAAAGTAATAGATACAGCAGAGAAAGTCGTACCAACAACCGCTGCTTCACGCTGAGTATAAAATTTGTTTTCGTACTGCTTACTGGTAAGCAGAATACCAACAGAACCATCACCTAACCAAGATGCCATACAGTCAATTGCGCTGCGGCCAGGAAGGTTAAATACAGGACGCATGATCTTGCTTAGCAGTGTACCAAACAGCTCAAGAAGGCCAAAGTTAAGTAGAAGAGGGAGTAGCAGGCCTGCAAAAATGAACACTGAAAACAGAGTAGGTAAGAGTCCTTCCAGAACTAGACCACCGGTATTTTCTTCCCAGATAGCTTTAGGGCCAATCTGGAAAAAGGTCATAAGTACCGCTGCGCCACCGATTAGACGAACGGCTAACCAAAGAGGGCTTGGGTTAAACAGACTGTTGAGGAAATTGCTGTTGGCAACAAATGCCGGCGTTTTTATACGGCATAGCAAAGAAGCAACGGCCATAAATGCAATGATCGATGTGACCATAGCAACAAGGTAGTCACCAAAAACGGCTTGAATTGACTTGGCCAATACCGCAACAGGGATGGTAATGTCTCCCTGATAGGTGATTGGTGCCATAAAGACAAATAGGCCTAGTAAGGATGGAATAAAGAACATCCAAAAGTTGCCTTTGCTTTTCTCTTGTTTCATCGTTTGTGCGCTGTTTTGCATAAGTTTCTCGAGTTACAACTAGTGTAATACCTAAACCGGCATGGCTGGAATAGTTATTCACTAAACATCCATATATTATCAAATCTGCGCAAGATTAATGGCTTTCCATAGCTCTTGCAATACTATTCAATAAAAATCGCTAAATATTCAACGTAAAATGTCAGTTATTTTGCCGTTGATGGTTAAATGTGTCGGGGATGTTAAATTGTTTGCTCTAATGTTTCAAGTATCAATTGTAGTCTATTTGGCTGGGTGGCGGTTGGAGATGAAGAGCCAGTAAGTGATAGCAAGGCATAGAGCCAGAACAATCGGGGCGATGAGAGCGCCGATTGCATAGTATGCGTACAGCTTGGCACCTATGGTGCCGCCGGATAAAAATCCAAAGAAGATGAACATGAACAGTTTTGCTTTACGGTAATCGAATGACTCTCCGCGCAGCTTGGCGCCAATCATGATGCCCAGATCGGTAATAATACCGGTCATATGAGTGGTTCGGACAACGGCTCCGCTAAATGTTGTGATCATCGCATTCTGCAGACCACAGGCGGCAGATGCCAAATACTGGCCAGCTTTTACATTGTCTTTAAGCAGCAAATACGCACCGAACAAAAGCAGGCTCTCAAAGCATAGTGCGACGCCGTAACGTCGTCCGAGTTTCAGTGCGGTACTTTCGATAAACAGACCACTAATAACGGCGCCAATAAGAAAACTAAGTACAACAAGCAGGAGGTGTCCAGTTTGTTGATCAAAGGCTTCAATTGTCGTCCCAAGCAGAGTAACCGTCCCCGAAATGTGGGAGACAGCCTGATGTTGAAAACCGAGCAGTCCGATTGCATTGACAATGCCAGCAAGTAAGGCAAGTAGAAAGGCTCCGTATTCTACCCAGCGTGGAAGTTTGGAAATCAAAAGGTGCTCCTTAGGTTCAAGGCGCAATTATAGAGCGAGTTAACCTTTGTCGATAGAGAAAAACCACGCCAAAATTTGATCAAAAATAATTAAAGGTAGTGTTCCATTTGGCAATCAAATTTGACCCAGCCATGTTTTCTCTCTTCATAGACAGAAAAGCTCGGTGTGGGCAGATCCTGTTCGTTAAACACTCCGATAGGAACAACCAGGAAGTTAGGGGCTGAATGGAGGCGAAGCAACATAGTCGTACTGCAGCGAGGGCAGAACAAATAGCTCACTTCATTACCGGAATCACTGATCCGAGAATACTCAACCATATCGCCACTAAAGGAGACTTGTTGTTTGCTAAAACGAGCTTGAACGCCAAATACGCTGCCGGTCCTTTTCTGGCACTCAAAGCAATGGCAAACGGAGGTGCGCTCCGGTTCACCACGACAAACCAGATTTACTTGCCCGCAACTGCAATCGGCCATTCTGATTTTCTGCTGTTGTTCCATTTTATCTCCTTACTCTAGCCTGTTAACATGCTGACTGTTTATGTGATGACTTCAAGAAGACTTATAGCCCGATGAAAAAACGCCTGTTGCCAATACCTCTTATCCTTTTGATTCCAGTTGTATTACTAATAATAGTCGCTGTAGCCGGAATATATCGTTTTAGCCTTTCAGATGAAGAAATTTTAGCCAAGTTTCCAAGCCAACAGCCACAAACAAACGTAATTATGCAGTCTGTTTTTAACATTAAGACAGTCAACCCGTGGACAGTAAAAGTACCTGATAGTAGTGCATTTACCTTTATTGACCATATGGAGAACCCTCCGATTGCAACAGGTTCCTATGAAGATGGCGCAGAACGAGGCACGGTTTCAGTCAATACTAAGCAAATGGTTAAACTTGATGATACCACCTACGCTGTGGTTCTTTCAGTCAGTAACCAAGGCTCTGGCGTGTTCTACTATCTAGCCGTGTCCAAGTATGATCAGTTCAGACAGCGCATGGTGGTCAAACAGTCGGCGCTGTTGGGTGATCGCGTTAAGGTTACTGATCTTACTGCTGTTGATAAAATGATAACTATAAAGCTTTTGGAACGTGAAGCTGGTCAGTCGATGGCCGAGGAACCGTCACAAATAACCACTATACTTTTCAAGTTAACTGAGCAAGATAGCTTAGAACTGCGCTGAGGACGTAAATTGAAACCTACGCGCCATAAGATAAATTGAACTAGCCTAACCCGTTATGAGATGGAACTTAATTGTTGTTAATGGAGTGATATATGATCAATAAGCGTTTTTTAAAACCAAGGATGAAGTTGAAGTGACGTTTGAGCTCTCGGCGGACGGGGTTGGGCACAGTGTAGAAATCGTTGCTGACTTTTTAGACTGGCAACCGATAGAAATGAAAAAAGTCGCGAAGTCAAAATCGTACAAATTTAAGACTCGTTTGCCTAAGGATCAGGAGTTCGAGTTTAGGTACTTGATAGACAAAGAGAAGTGGATCAACGATCCTGCTGCAGATCTTTATCGCCCAAATGGCTTTGGTGAGGATAATGGATTAGTGTCCACTTATCAGTAAAGCCTGACAGGCGAAAAGAAGATTTAGACAAAAAACAAACAGGCGCGATCAGCGCCTTTTTGTTGCAAACCTGACAATCGAAAGGTGACAAATCTAAGACAAGTTTGTACTCTTAGGCCTTTGTTTATTTCGATTAATAGGTCAAATTGTGCAAACTAGAAGTTTGAAGTCTCGCTTCCAAGAGCTATCTAGGCCGAAAAAGCTGATGGTATTGAGTTTACCGATCCTCGCGGCAATCGCGGTTTCGAGCTCACCGCAACATGGTCAATACCAGCGCACCATTGATCTTTCCCTCCCTGACTCGACATTGGTCGATCACTTGATGACCGACACTGATGTGGCGCAAGATGTGCCGGACTACGAGTACGTCATTCAAGCGGGTGATAACCTAAGCAGTATTTTTAATCAGTTGGGCTTTGGCTACAGTGAACTGATGAAAATCATGGAAACCGATCTTAACTACCTTGCGTTAGATACTCTTAAACCGGGTAACACTCTGCGATTCTGGCGAGATGAAGAAACCAAATCGCTAGCTAAGATGGAACTTGAGTTTAGTTTGGTTGAGCGCGCGGTATATACCCGGGTGGGCGATGGTGACTACGAGTTTACCGACGTTAAAATTCCAGGTGTGTGGAAACCTTTCGCATTAGTTGGCGAAATTAATGGCAGCTTTTCTCAGTCAGTCAATGCACTGGGTTTAGGTAAGAGCGAGATAGAACAGGTAGTCAGCTTACTTAAGGATAAGGTTAACTTTGCTCGTGACTTACGTGCAGGGGATAAGTTTGAAGTGGTTCAGTCTCGTCAATACGTCGACGAGCAACTTACCGGCAACCGTGAAATCCAGGCGATCAGGATTTACAACCGCGGGCGAGTTCTTTCCGCTTACCTACATAGTGATGGTCAGTATTACGATTACAATGGCGACAGCCTGCAACGAGCTTTCCAGCGTGAGCCAATTACTGGCCGCTACCGCTTAAGTTCGAACTTTAACCCTAACCGTAAGCACCCTGTGACGGGACGAATTTCCCCTCACAATGGTACCGACTGGGCTGTGCCAACAGGGACACCAATCGTATCAACAGGTGACGGTGTGGTGGTTATGACGCGTAAACACCCTTATGCCGGTAACTATGTGGTGATCCAGCACGGCAGTCGCTACAAGACTCGTTATCTTCACCTGAGCAAAATTCTGGTGCGTAAAGGGCAGAAAGTGTCTCGCGGTCAGCGGATTGGTTTGTCAGGTGCAACCGGTCGTGTGACTGGGCCGCATATTCACTATGAATTGATCGACCGTGGGCGTCCTGTCAATGCGATGAAAGCGAACATTCCAATGGCCAACTCCGTGCCTAACAATCAGATGGCGAGCTTTAAAATCCGTCGTGATGAATGGAATGCAATGCTGAAGCAAAGAGAGATAGAACTCGCCAGTCAGCCTCAGACAGAGACAACCAGTTAACCAAAAGCTCCTTCGGGAGCTTTTTTTATGCGTGATGAACATAAAAGTTGCATTACATAAATGTCACCAATGTTGCAAATTTTAGTGATCGCTGAAATAAAAAAGATAAATCAATACTCAATAACTTTCACAAATTGATTTCCCTCAATTTTGTAGGGTTTTAATGTGCTACTTTTCTGCGCAAATAATTCTATAAAACAAAACCCTACAAAAGGATTTCATAATGAAAAAACACTTTTAAGCCTTACCGTCTTGGCCACTCTCGCTTCTGCTAATGCTTTTGCTCATAAAGAGGGAGAGTTTGTTGTACGTGGTGGATTAGCAGCCGTCGTACCAAACGACAGCAGTGGCAATGTGCTGGATACTCCTGGAAGCTCTTTTTCAGTTGACTCAAACGTACAGCTTGGTTTGACTCTTGGCTATATGATCACTGATAACATCAGTTTTGAAGTGCTAGCGGCAACGCCGTTTTCGCACAGTATCTCAACTAACCTACTTAATCTGGGTGAAGTAGCGGAAACTAAGCACCTGCCACCAACCTTTATGCTGCAGTACTACTTCGGTGAAGCAGAAAGCGACATCCGCCCGTATGTAGGCGCTGGTATCAACTACACTGTCTTCTTCGATGAAGAGTTAAATGGAACAGGTACGGCTGCAGGTCTAAGTAACTTGTCACTGGATGATTCTTGGGGTCTGGCAGCAAACGTGGGCGTAGACTACATGCTTAACGATGACTGGTTCTTAAACGCATCAGTTTGGTATGCCGATATCGAAACAACAGCAAAATACACCGCGGGTGGTCAAGAGTACTCTACTGACGTGACTATCGACCCATGGGTATTTATGATTGGCGGCGGTTACAAGTTCTAATCTGAATCTGGCTTTAGATTTAAAAAAGGCTTCCAAGTGGAAGCCTTTTTACTTTCTGTAGTGGTTACTTGCTAACTTTACCTAGCTTCAACCAGGTATCAATCACCGTATCTGGGTTGAGTGAAACTGAGCTAATGCCTTGCTCCATCAACCATTCAGCTAAGTCTTCATGGTCAGATGGACCCTGACCACAGATACCGACGTATTTACCCGCTTTCGTTGCCGCATCAATGGCCATCTTAAGCATCGCTTTAACCGCCGGGTTGCGCTCATCAAACAGGTGAGCGACATCGCCAGAGTCACGGTCAAGACCAAGGGTAAGCTGAG
Organism: Vibrio brasiliensis LMG 20546; assembly: GCF_000189255.1. Classification (GTDB taxonomy): domain Bacteria; phylum Pseudomonadota; class Gammaproteobacteria; order Enterobacterales; family Vibrionaceae; genus Vibrio; species Vibrio brasiliensis. The sequence continues at coordinate 119,990 of NZ_AEVS01000081.1, forward strand.
TCATATCGTTTGAACCGATAGAGAAACCATCGAAGTACTTCAAGAATTCATCCGCCAGAATCGCGTTTGATGGCAGCTCACACATCATGATAACTTTCAGACCCTGATCGCCACGGCGTAAATCGAATTTAGCCAGTAAATCGATAACCGAAGCCGCTTCGCTCGGAGTACGGACAAATGGGATCATGATTTCAACGTTCTTCAGACCCATTTCATTACGTACACGCTTAATCGCCTGCGTTTCCAGCTCGAAACAGTCTTCGAATACCGGAGAGATGTAACGAGAGGCGCCACGGAAGCCAAGCATCGGGTTCTCTTCGTGAGGTTCATAACCCTGACCGCCAACTAAGTTGCTGTACTCGTTAGACTTGAAGTCAGACATACGAACAATCACACGCTGTGGCCAGAAAGCCGCTGCGATAGTCGCGATCCCTTCGGTTAGCTTGCTCACGTAGAAGTCGATCGGATCCTTGTAACCACGGATGCGTTGAGTAATTTCTGCTTTAAGCTCATCGCTTTGCGCATCAAAGTTCAACAGAGCTTTCGGGTGAATACCAATCATCTTGTTGATGATGAATTCCAAACGAGCAAGGCCGACACCTTCGTTAGGGATCTGCGCGAAATCGAAGGCACGATCCGGGTTGCCGACGTTCATCATCACCTTGGTTGGCAGCATTGGCAGCTCATCAACAGAAGAGCGTTTCACTTCAAACTCAAGCTCGCCCTGATAAACGTAACCGGTTTCGCCTTCGGCACAAGATACTGTCACCGTTTCGCCATCCGTCAGGCCACTGGTTGCGTTACCACAGCCAACAATAGCTGGAATACCAAGCTCACGGGCAATGATTGCTGCGTGACAAGTACGGCCGCCACGGTTAGTCACGATCGCAGAGGCTTTCTTCATCACTGGTTCCCAGTCAGGGTCAGTCATGTCTGTGACTAAGACATCGCCTTCCTGTACCAGTGACATTTGGTCTAATGAATCGACCAGACGCACTGGGCCAGAACCGATACGCTGACCGATGGCACGACCTTCAATCAGAACCTGCGCTTTATCGTTTAACTCGTAACGCTCAATAACATTCTGCTCGCTCTGAGAACAAACCGTCTCTGGACGCGCCTGAACAATGTATAGTTTGCCGTCGATGCCATCTTTTGCCCACTCAATATCCATTGGACGTTGGTAATGCTTCTCGATGATCATCGCTTGCTTAGCCAGTTCCTTGATCTCTTCATCGTTAAGAGAGAACTGGTTCTGCTCTTGTTCAGAAGTATCGATAATGTCTACCTGCTTGCCGATCTCTTGGTTAGTTGAGTAGATCATCTTGATCAGTTTCGAACCAAAGGTCTTCTTAACGATGGCTTGTTGACCTGCTTCAAGCATTGGCTTGTGAACGTAGAATTCGTCCGGGTTTACTGCACCCTGAACAACCATTTCACCCAGACCCCATGATGAGGTGATGAAAACCACTTGGTCAAAGCCTGACTCAGTATCCAGAGTGAACATTACCCCAGAGGATGCTTTATCCGAGCGAACCATGCGCTGGATACCCGCTGATAGGGAGATCCCACGGTGGTCGAACCCCTGGTGGACACGGTAAGAGATAGCACGGTCATTAAACAGTGATGCGTAAACATGTTTCGTTGCTTCAAGGACAGCATCAATACCTTTCACGTTAAGGAAAGTCTCTTGCTGACCTGCGAATGAAGCATCAGGTAAATCTTCTGCAGTTGCTGAAGAACGAACAGCGACTGACAGCTCTTCATTACCTGCAATGAGTTCTTGGTAGTTATCACGTATATCCTGCTCTAGATCAGCAGGGAAGGGGGCTTCTAAAACCCATTGACGGATGGTAGCGCCTGTCTTACGCAGAGCTTCTACATCATCAACGTCCAGTTCATCAAGCAGTTGATGTATGCGGTCATCCAGTCCTTCGTAATCTAAGAACTGGTTAAACGCGTAGGAAGTGGTCGCGAATCCATTTGGTACAGAAACGCCAGCATTAGCGAGGTTAGAAACCATTTCACCAAGCGAAGCATTTTTACCGCCGACTTTGTCGACATCTTCCATCGATAGGCCATCGAACCAGAGGGTGTTGTTTTGCATGTCTTTCTCCAGAAACATTGCAGCTTTGTAGGGAGTGGGCAAACGATTACGTAAAAGCTGAAAAAAATTCACAAGGAATTTCTAAAGCTGTGGGGGCCGTAACAGCAACCCGGGTTTTATTATCGATATTATGGCTACTATCCTACTCAAAAGAATTTTAAAGTTTAAAATAAAATGCAAATTGATATTCAAAGTCGTGATGTATTCTATGTTTCTGATGGAACCGCGATAACATGTGAAACGTTAGGGCACGTTGTTCTGGGTCAATTTCCCTTTAAAGCGAACGAAAAAACGTTTCCGTTTGTCGAAAGTGAAGACAAGTTGGCTGAATTGCTAAAAGAGATTGAAGCCTCGTATGACCGAAATGGTGTTAAACCTCTGGTGTTCTTCTCGATGGTGATTCCGGAACTACGTAGCAAACTGCTTGCTTCTAACTCTTATGGTTATGACGTATTAGAAAGTATCGTTCAGCGGGTTCAGGACGACACTCAAATGAAACCCAAACCTAAGCTTCAGCGCTCGCGCAGTGTCAGCAAGGATTCAGATAAGTACTTCGACCGTATTGCCGCCATTGAATATACATTAGCGCATGATGATGGAATTACTCTTAAAGGACTTGAAGAGGCGGACATTATTTTACTCGGTGTCTCTCGTAGCGGTAAAACACCGACTAGCCTCTATATGGCAATGCAATTTGGTTTAAGGGTGGTGAACTACCCATTTATTGATGATGATTTACGTCGATTAAAGCTGCTGCCTGAGTTTGAAATTCATCGCCATAAGCTGTTCGGCCTGACCATAGATCCTGAACGTTTGACTGAGATCCGTGAAAACCGTCTGGCGGGAAGTGATTATGCAAGCAATGAACAGTGTTTGCATGAGCTGCAAACTGTTGAAGCTCTGTTTCGCCGCGAAGCTATCCCGTACATCAACACATCCTCATTGTCTGTCGAGGAGATCTCTACCCGTGTTTTAGAGCGCTCTGGATTGCGTCGTCGACTTCTGTAACCCTCTTTGTGGCAGCGTTTCAATCTTCCATTTGGAATGCTGCCTTGTTCGAAGCTTTTATCCCAGTCGCTTAGCTCTCAGCGACGCCGCTATTTGACTGTTGCACGCATATATATAGTCAATGCAAAACCTCTCAATATTTATTGCTATCAATGGTATCTATTTGATTTTGCTTCAAAATAAATTAAAGGATTACCGCCTGTTTACTACTTATTCTGAAACAAGGTCATAGTTTGTTGAAAGTCAATTCTTACAGGTTTGGATTACTTGATGTCATCCGCAAAACTGACCGTTAAGGGTCAATAGGATAGCGGCTGAAATGGTCTCGGAGCGGCTTGCATTAAAACTCCACCATTTCGTCCGCAATAGTGCGGCGAACCATATAAGGTTCAATTGTCTAATAAGGATTGATAATGATTAAAAAAAGAAGCGTGCCTTTAGCAGTGGGGGTGATGGCGACGGGTCTTGTGCCAAGCATAGCTCTCGCAGAAACCTATGATATCAATTTGAGTCAGTTACAGGCCGACGAGCAAGAGATTATCGCTCAGGCACCTGAGGGCTTGGCATTGGTTCAGGAGTCGATAGAGACTTTAGATAACGATGTGGTTGAAGCGATTACCGTTAACTCACCTTCGAATCCGGAGAACGTAAAACGTGTCGAGTCGATCGTTTCTGAGCAACAGTGGGAGTTCTTGTTTCCAGAACGTCACCAGAACTACACCTATCTCAATTTCCTTAAAGGGGTGGGAAAATACCCAGCATTTTGTGGCACTTACAGTGATGGAAGGGATTCAGACGCGATTTGTCGTAAATCTCTGGCCACTATGTTTGCCCATTTTACTCAAGAGACTGGCGGCCATAATGCTTACAGCGAGAATCCACAATGGCGTCAAGGCTTAGTCTATCTAAGAGAGATTGGCTGGGATGAAAATACGCCCGGAGGCTACGGAATTTGTGACTCAGGATTGTGGCAGGGGCAGGCGTATCCTTGTGGAACATTCCCGGATGGCTCCAATAAGAGTTACTTTGGTCGAGGGGCTAAACAGCTCAGTTACAACTACAACTATGGACCTTTCTCATACTCAATCTATGGCAATGTTGAAAAGCTACTTAACGAACCTGAGTTAGTTGCCGATACCTGGTTGAACCTTGCCAGCGCGGTGTTCTTCTATCTCTATCCCCAACCTCCAAAACCAAGCATGCTGCATGTTATGGATGGTACTTGGCAGCCAAATCAGGAAGACCTGAATAACGGCTTGGTGCCAGGATTTGGTGTGACAACTCAGATCATCAATGGTGGTGTTGAGTGTGGTGGCTCTTCAGAGCATCAACAATCGTTGAATCGAATCGAGTACTACCGTGAATTTGCTTCATATCTTGGTGTTGACGTACCAGAAGATGAAGTTCTGGGCTGTGCGAGCATGAAGCAGTTTACCGAATCAGGCGCTGGTGCGCTGCAAGTCTACTGGGAGCAGGATTGGTCCTGGACTCCGGATACGCCAAGCGGTGAAGTCTACAAGTGTCAGCTTGTTGCCTATCAAGGTCCATTCTCTGCTTTTATTGATGGTGATTATGTAAAATGTGTCGATAACAAGTTTGATGTCAACATTATCGATGATAGTGGCCCGCAGCCTCCAGTGGCGGATGCAGGAAGTGATGTCACCTTATACTCAGACAATAGCAACGTGACTCTTGATGGTAGTGGTTCCCAAAATGGTAGCAGCGAGAGCGTAACTTATCAGTGGACTCAAGTTTCACCATCGGCGCCTACTCTGACGATAACGAATGCGGATCAAGCTTCTGCATCTGTAGTCGTACCTCCGGTAGACAGTGACGTGCGTTTTGAGTTTAGTCTCACAGTGACCAACAGCGACGGCGTTAGTGACTCAGATACAATGGCGATTAACGCTCAGCCAATGCCAGGTAATTTCCCTCCTGAAGTTACCCTTAACGCACCTGAAAGTGCTACCGCTGGTGGTGTCGCGCAGCTTAGTGTATCGATTGACGATGTCGATGACAGCTCGTTCAACATTGTTTGGAACTCGGCAGAGAGCATTCAGTTGGTAGTGGCGGATGACAATTTATCTGCGAGCTTTACAGCACCAGATGTGGCGGAAGTAACGTCTGCAACTGTATCTGTTGAAGTGACTGATTCGGCCAACAATGTTGTGACTGAAAGCAAAACCATCACTCTTCAGCCTCAAGGCGGAGCCTATCCGGCGTGGCAACTTGGTCATGCATATAACGAAGGGGATTTGGTGACAGAGCAAGGGGTCAACTACGAGTGTAAAAAGTGGCCAGTGACAGGCTGGTGTGGTGCGAATGAAGTGTACAAACCAGGTGAAGGCCTTTACTGGCAAGAAGCGTGGATTCAGCACTAATCGCAGCATACAACTAAACAAAAATGCATGCCGTCCAAATTGGGCGGCATTCTATTATTGATCCGCTGACTACTGAGCGGAGTGTTTAGCCTGCATACTGGTAAGGTAGGGATCGAGCGTTGCTTTTAGCTCGGCTTTGGCAGGAAACTTTTTAGAAATCAGCATATAAAATTTATGGGGGCGCATATTCGGTACCACTTCAGCAACCAGATTGTCCTGAATGTAATCAATGCCCCAAACCGATTTAATCCCATCAATGATCTCCACCCAGTTAAGGTACACCTCGCAACCGCCTCGTTCCAACATATCCAAAGCATCTTTAACTGAGTTTCCGGCTCGGATGATGTTGTTGAGATTAAAGTCGGTGTAGTTATAGCCGTGATTGCCACAGACTTTGTAATCGGTTAGCTCCTTAACATCGCTGATGGTCAGTCCTTGAGGGAAGCGATCCAATGAGTAAATATAGTAGGGTGTAATGCTATAGTACCACTCAGTATAAAGATAATCTCTATCTCTGTCTGTGTTGTACGAAGAACTGACTGCCAAATCAAATTCTCCCATTTTTGTCCCTCTGAGACAACGGGACCAAGAGGTCATAGTGATGTCATAGCTGATCCCATTTTTCATCAGGGCTTCGTCAAGAATCTCAATGTCATAGCCGAGCGTTTGTTCATCTATTACGTAGGTGTAAGGAGGCCAGTCGATAGCATCACCACAGACTTTTACATGGGTTAAGCTTGTATTGTGTGCGTGGCTTATATTACTTGTTAGTGCGGTGAAACAAGCGATGATTATGACCGTAAACCGAAGCATCTTTGACTCTTCCTTAAACGCAATAACCTGAGTATAGCTAAGGTTTTCTAACCTTTCGAACTAGATTAAGCAGCTGGAAATATCATCGGAAAGTTTAGTGTCGGATGAGGTGAGACGATTGAATCATAACCGTAAACTTTTTTGATTAAATCAGAGTTCAGTGCTTGCCATGGCGTAGCGTCGCAGACAATTTTGCCCTGATCCAATACAACCAGTCGATCGGAATATTGTGCAGCAAGGTTTAAATCATGTAGTACCACGACAACGGCAGTTGAAAATTCATCAGCAAGTCTACGGGCAATCTTCAGTGTATTGTGCTGGTGGGCTAAATCCAGAGCAGAAGTAGGCTCATCCAGCATCAGTATCTTTTGATGTTGTGCCTGATCGAGTTGCACCAATACTCGCGCAAGATGCAGGCGCTGTTTTTCTCCACCGGATAATGAGGGATAGAGACGCTCACTAAGATGGCTGACATCGGTCATCGCCATATACTTACGAGCAAGTGCCTGAGCCTCTTTAGTAGGAACATTAAGCGGAATGGCACCCAGCTCAACGACTTCATGAGCAAGAAACGGAAAACTCAGCGTGCTGTGCTGAGGGAGCATCCCCAGATGTTTTGCCAGATCTTCAGGCAGCCACTGCTGACGCGGACGGCCAAAGTAGCGGATATCGCAGCCCGAAGGAATTTCTCCACACAATAGTTTTAGCAGGGTACTTTTGCCTGCCCCGTTCGGGCCTAACAGCGTGGTTACTTCACCTGCGCGAAGCTCGATATTGATCTCTTCGAGTACTGTCCGGTTACCAAATGTCATCGAAACATGTTTTGCGGATAAAACGGTGTCATGCATCAGAGGATCTTTCCTTTTTGCTGGAAGAGCAGATAGATAAAAAAGGGCGCGCCGATAAGGGCCGTAACAATACCGACAGGCAGCTCTGCGGGGGCGACCACTACACGAGAAAACATATCGGCCAGAGTGAGAAGCAGTGCCCCCATCAAGGCTGAAATCGGTAGTAAGGTGCGATGATCGGGTCCGGAGAGCATTCTGCCCAAGTGGGGAATAACCAGACCAATAAAGCCAATCATACCGGACACACTGACTGTCACCCCAACGCCTACTGCAGTGAGTAGGATCAGTTGACGCTTTAATCTCTGTACTGGAATGCCTAGGTGCGCCGCTTCTGCCTCACCAAGCAACAGTGCGTTGAGGGCCATTGCTTTGCCAGTGAATATTGTCATCAGCAAGAGCAGCGTAGTCGCGCAGAGTAGGATGCCAGACCAGTTAGCGCCAGCCAGAGAGCCCATTGACCACAAGGAAAGATCGCGCAGCATCTGATCATCGGCGACAAAACTCATGTAACCAATACCGGCGCCAGAAAGTGCGCTGATAGCTACTCCTGCTAGCAACATAATTGTCACTGAGGTCCCCATTTTGCTGGTACCGAGTTTATAGACCAATACGGTAGTCAGTGCTCCGCCAAGAAAAGCAAACACTGGCACCGCCGCTAAGTTCATAAACTGAGGATATTGCTGACTAACCTCTGCAAACAGAACGATGGCGAGTGCTGCACCCAGGGAAGCTCCGGCTGAGACCCCGATGATCCCAGGTTCGGCAAGAGGATTTCGAAATAGCCCCTGCATCACGGTGCCACATAAGGCCAGTATTGCGCCGACCAACATACATAATAGAGTGCGCGGGAAGCGTATTTCATGAATCACAAGGTTGATATGAGGAGCTAGCTGGTCCGATTGCAAAAGCAAGCTTTGCACGCTGTTCCAGAAGCTAATATCCATCGGTCCGACCGTGATAGAGCTAATGCCGGTCACGGTCAGAACGAGGCTGCCAAGGACGATGGCAGCAGGAAAGGGGAGTCGACGCATTAACATAACCTGGATGTTGTTATCTCAGTAGCGCGCTCAGGCGTTCGGCTTCTGACAGGCTTTTTAAGCCCAGACCACCTACCAGAGCGCGGCCATCGATTTGGATGATCCGTTTGTTTTGCCCCGCTGGCGTTGCAGCAAGCATCGGCATTTTTGCCACAATCTCATCTGCGCCACCGAGTTTGTTATAACTTCGTCCACTGACCAGAATTACATCCGGCTGCATGTCTACAATCGCTTCTGTCGAAAGAGGTTTGTATGATTTAAGTTGATTCGCTGCAGGGTTACGAGCGCCTGCTAGATCGATGATGGCGTCTGGCGTGGTGTCGCGACCAGCTACATTTGCCGGGCGGCCTTCATGGATCAGTAAGAACAAGACTTTGGGAGCTGACTTGTCATCCATTTTATTGCTCCCCAGAGCGGTAATCTGATTTTCGATTTTCTGCTTCAACGCCGCAGCTTGCGATTGGGCATTGAGCAAAGATGCGATTTGATCTACGCGCAATAGCAGCCCCTCAGGTGTAGGCTCGGTATTGACAACATCGACTTCCACCCCAGCTGAGCGCAGCTGATTTAACGTGGTGTCCGGCCCCATTTCATCTGAGCCGATTAAACGTGTTGCCCCCAGAGCTAACAAGCCCTCAGCGGAGAGCTGTCGGTGATAGCCAATCTTAGGTAGCGTAAGTTCAGCTGGCAGTTCACTGGTGACATCGACCGCTACAAGCTTTTGTTGCTGCCCGAGTGCTACTATCAGCTCGGTCACCGCGCTGCCTGCACTGATGATTCGTTCATTGGCCAATGAAGCAGAGGCAATAAAACACAGTGACAATGTGGTAAGACGATTGATAAGGGCTTTCTTATTCATAGTTAACTCGATTATTTAGACTCTTCCGTGAGCAGTTGGGTAGCCTGGATACCGTTTTGCTGCAGAAACGCGAGCAATTTCACCAGATGCTGAACATCTGCGGTTTTATCAGCGCCAATTACTATTGGTTGTTGGTTGGTTTTGTGCTCTTCAAGCAGTGCAAGAGTGAAGTTTTCCCAGTCAATATACGCTTTACCGTCAATTGCCCAGTGAGGTTGTGACTCAAGGATGTTGACCGTCAAAGACTGGTTTTCCACTTCGGACACCACAGGTGAATCGACCGTTGGTAAATCAACCTCAAGTGAGTCGAGCTTGACCGCGGCGGTCAACATCAGAAAAACCATGACGATAAAGATGATGTCGAGCAGTGGCGTTAAGTCTGGCACCAATGTGTTGCGGTTGTCTGTTTGCGCTACTTTGATCATTAACTCGCCTCGACGCTTGGATCGCTCGGTAGCACAGCAGCATCGGTTTGCTTAGTCATGACCTGCGGAATACTCATGCCTTCAAGCCACAGGTTAACGTAGTTTAATGTGTGCTCCAGTTTGGCCATCACTCTGTCTGCCCATAGCCCAAGCAGTTGTGCGCCAGCAATAGCGGGTAGGGCGATAATCAGTCCGGCTGCGGTAGTTCGCATCGCAATGCCGAGGCCATCAGCAAGATCATTCGGGGTTATGTTGCCCGAGGAAGCGGCAACGCCTTTAAACATCTCAATCAGACCTAATACAGTACCGAGTAAACCAATCAAAGGAGTGATCACACCGATGAGTGACAACAGGCGCAAACCCGAATTGAGCTGATGACGCTTCTCTTGCAACCACATACCCGCCGCGTCTTCTCGGAGTGTCTTCGCGAACGTATGGTGAGCCAGTAACATTGCGACCCCCTTATAAAGTAATGGGCGACGCGGCGCTAACGCCTCTGCCAGAGCGGCAATTTGTTGCGTGTTGTCGGGATGGATCTTCTCAAGCTCGGCGCGAATGGCTCGTTTCCCGACCCCTAAACTGATGATGACCTGAAAAACTCGCTCAACAATGATCATCAAAGTAAGGCCTGAGCAGATAACGAGAGGCCAGGTCATTAGCCCAAGCTGTTGCTGTAATTGATTTATTTGTTCCATTATCGATCCAATTTAAAACGAACAGGGATTTGAATACGGTGGGCGACACGTTGCCCATCGATAGATTGAGGGGAAAACTGCCATTTCTTGATCGCTTCCAATGCAGATTTATCGAGAATAGTGGCACCAGATGAAGAGATAAGAACCTGTTTAACCTGGTTGCCACTCTCATCAAGCCACACCTCATACATAACCACACCCTCGATACCACGCTTTTTCGCCATTCGAGGGTACTTTGGGGGAGCAGGGCGGTTTAAAAATGACGCTTTGGTCAGCATGACTGGCTGCGAAGTAATGCCCTTGTTGACCACTTGGCTTGGTGCCTTGACGTTCGTCGGTGGTTGCTTAGACTCGGCGATGGGTTTTGCCGGTCGCTGAGATTCAGGTTTACGCTTCACCGTTTGCTGAGGCTTAGGTTTGCTCACCACACGCTGTTTTTTAACTACAGATTGCGCAGGCTGACTGGCTACGGCTTTTTTCGGTTTAGTGGTCGGCTGTTTAACGATTTTCTTTGCTTTTGCGGGGGCAGCTTCAACTGGCTTCGCTTGGTTTTTCGTTACCGGTTGAGTGGCAGGTTCGACGCTGGGCGTTACGCTCGCCATGGTTTTGAAGTTAAGTGAAACTGAGTTGGACTGGCTGCCCACTGGCATAGCAAACGCTTTAGGCTCTTGCATGACGACGACTAACGCAGCATGCGCGGCAAAAGAAAGTCCACCGGCAATGACGTATCGTTTGATGTTCACCCTATCTCTCCGTCTAACCATATTGTTCAACCTGAGCTCGATTATTGCGTACAATGAAAATAAGATCAATTATCAATTGCATTCTTATTTGTGCCAATCTATGATCTTTGCCCTCAGTTAAACGTGAAGTAGAAAGACGTTAGTCGATGAAAGCCAAGTTTGGAGAATCCCTTTTCCCAGACGAAGATAAAGGTACTAAAGTCTAATAAGTAGATAACGTCTCCCTCCGGAATGAGGGGAAAATCAGGGAAAGGTTATGCTCGAACTCAAACAGCAAGTTGCTCAGCTTATGGAGCAAGAACCCACATTACTTCCAGTCGAAATGGCTGAGAAACTGAATGTATCCGAATTTCAAATTGTCGCTTCTCTGCCTGAAGAGATGGTGACGTTAGTGGCCGGTGAACAGGCGCAAATGATCCTTGAGAAGCTGGTTGGTTTTGGTCCAGTGACAACCATTGTTCATTCGTTTGGTTCAATTTTTGAGGTCAAAGCGCCTTTCCCTAAAGGAAAGGTTGCCCGAGGTTATTACAACTTAATGGGCAAAGAGGGGGAACTAGATGGTCACCTTAAGCTCGAACATATCAAGGATGTCGCGCTGGTCAGTAAACCCTTCAGAGGACGAGAAAGTCACTATTTTGGTTTCTTTTGTCCCGAAGGGAATAATATGTTTAAAGTCTACTTGGGGCGTGATGATAAGCGCCAGTTATTGGCACTCCAGGTAGAGACGTTCAAACGCTGGCAGCGCGAGTTAAGCCAATAGTCGATACAGAATAACAAAAGAAAGTTAGGAGTCTTAAATGGATCAACAAGTTAAGCAGGAGCGTTTGCAAGGCCGCTTAGAACCTGAGATCAAAGAGTTTCGCCAAGAGCGCCGCACTTTGCAGCTTGCGACTGTGGATGAGAACGGGCGCCCAAATGTCAGCTATGCCCCATATGTACAAAATCAGGATGGCTACTTTGTTTTGATCTCTGAAATTGCTCGTCATGCGCGCAACCTGCAAGTAAATCCAAATGTATCGATTATGATGATTGAAGATGAAGACAGTTCGAAACAGTTGTTTGCTCGTAAACGTCTGACCTTTGATGCGGTTGCTTCGGTCGTACCGCGCGACAGTCAGCAGTGGCAACAGGTCATTGCTCAGATGCAGGGGCGTTTTGGTGAAATCATTGAAGGCCTGAGTCAGCTTGAGGACTTTGTCCTGTTCAACCTGAAAGCTGAGAAAGGGCTATTTGTGAAAGGTTTTGGACAGGCCTATCAAGTGTCGGGTGATGACTTAGTGGACTTTGTGCACCTCGAGCAAGGGCATAAAAAGGTTTCCAACCAGTAGCTTATCGGATAGCTTAGAAGATAATGAAGGAGCCATGATGGCTCCTTTGTGTTTTATTGAGGAAAAGTGATGCGTCCCGTTAGCAAAGACCACGGAGAGATCTGTTACCCATTTATCTACGAAGATAGTCCGGTGTGCGATTTTGAAATCGCCAGTGATGAGTTGTGCAGCCGAATTGGTTTAGTGCTGACGTATGAACTGGATGATGTGAGTCGCGATATCTTGAGTCGCGTTCAGCCCAATGTCTATCACCTCAATGGTTCCGTGCGGGGCAAAATGGCGATTGATGAACAGATTCTTGCCGAGCTTTATCAAGACTACAATTTGCTGCGAGATAAGCTTGAAGGCGGCTTCAGAGGTTTCGTGTTACCAGGAGGGCACCCAGTTTCAGCAGAGTTACATCTGTGTCGAACCCAAGCTAAAAAAGTGGTTCGCGCTCTGGTTGCTGTTGAACACTCTGGTAAAAAGTCGCCTGACCCGATTCTATTTCGCTATGCCAATTTACTTGCCAACATCATGTACGCACTGGCGTCCTACACCAACCGCATTCATCAGGTTAATGAAGTGGAATTTGTCAGCCGTAGTTATTAGCAGCGAAAGTGAGGGGAAGTGCCCTGGAGAATAGGGCACCTTGTTGCTGCACAGGGTTCTTGCGCTTAAAAGCTTGAGCCGGGCTGAGTTAAAAATTCGATTTCCTCTGCGCTACTCACGCGACCAAGGATTTCATTACGATGAGGATAGCGGCCAAAGCGGTCGATAATCACCTTGTGTTTGAGCTCAAACTGATAGTTGTTTTCCATACCGTCGACATTAAAAAGTTCCACTGCCTGCTGGTGGATCAGCTTAGATTCACTGTGCATAAACGGCATGTAAAGGAAACTGCGCTTGATGGTCTCCAGCTCTTGATCGAGCTTGAGTTCAATCGCTTGCTGAGCAAGGGCCAATGCCAGTGGATCCTGAGCGAACGCTTGCGCGCTATTGCGATAAATATTGCGTGAAAACTGGTCAAGCACAATCACTTCTGCAAGACGGCCTCGCGCGGTCGTTCGCCAATGGAATAGCTCGGATTGAGCGGCACTTTCTAGCAAAGGTTCAAAGCGAGACCGAATCAGCGCGTCAATATCCGGGTTGCTGACAAACCAATCCTTCGCTTCTAATTCGTGAAACCAAAATTGCAGCACATCGTCTGAGGTGGGCAGTGTACTCATAGCCGTTTTCCATCTGTTAGGGTGTCAGTAGATGATGGATAACAGTGAACTTGATTGCAATAGCATCAGAAAAAATTGTCCATCACCTCGTTATTTGGGTTACATCTTTAAACCAAGACTCGCTGTTTAGTTCCACTCTGTTCTGTCGCGGAGTTAGCAGATTTAGTGATGATACTTTCATATGCTTGACATATGTCATGAGCTGCTCATACTGTACATATGTTGAGCATATGCTAAGGCCGATGTTATGAGAACAGTCTCAATATTTAAAAATGGCAAGAACCAAGCGGTACGATTGCCGAAAGACTTTGAGTTTGAAGGTGTGAATGAACTTGAAATTTATAAAGAGGGCGACGTGATCACCTTGCGCCCAGTACGCCCGGACTGGCTATCATATGGGCAGCAACAGCAAAGTGATGATGACTTCATGACGAACCGTGAAGATGTGATTGTGGACGAAGGACGATTCAATTTTGAATAGGAAAATTAATTACATGCTCGATTCATGTATTTGTTCATTCATTATGAGGGAGCAACCTATTGAAATACTGAAAAAACTTCAGTCGGTGGTCGGCAATCAACATCGAATTGTTATTTCAGCGATTACCTATCAAGAAATGCAGTATGGTTTGTTGGGTAAAAAAGCCTCTCCCAGGCATGTTGTGTTAGTGAATGAATTCCTTAAACGTGTTGATGAAATCTTACCGTGGGACAAAGCGGCTGTTGACGCAACGACTGAAGTTAAGCGTGATCTCATGGAAAAAGGTACACCTATTGGCAATAACGACACTGCTATTGCGGGTCACGCGATCTCTAAAGGGTGTGTGTTAGTCACCAACAATACCAGAGAGTTTTCTCGGGTATCAGGTTTAGTTTATGAGGACTGGGTGAATTAGACGTATTGGTGTCTGCTAAATTCTGGCTATTACAATGTTTGCGCACTGTCATTGGCAAGCAGGCGTTGGTTGGGATTGAATTCTACTCGTTACAAGATGGACGAAAGCGAGCACCGAAGTCCTCGCTTTATAAGATAGTTAACACCTTGATAGTTACAGCATGTCGCGAATTCGGAAGTAAGACATGGCCAATACCAGAGCCGGGGTGCGGAACAGTCTTCCGCCCGGGAATGGGTGATGGGGAATCTTGTCGAAAATCGCAAAACGCTCTGCGGTGGTCGCAATACATTCCGCCATTAAGGTGCCTGCCATCCCTGTCGCTGCAATGCCGTGGCCGGAAAAGCCTTGGGCAAAATAGACGTTCGGTTTGATGCGACCAAAGTGTGGTGCTCGGTTTAGGGTGATGGCGACATTACCGCCCCAGGCAAAGTCGATTTTTGCATTTTTAAGCTGTGGGTAGATATCGACCATGCGCGATTGCATTGCTTTTTCAAGATTGAATGGTGCAACCCCAGAATAGCTAACGCGGCCGCCAAATAACATACGGTGGTCACCTGAGCAGCGGAAGTAGTCCAGAACAAAGTTAATGTCACAGGCAGAGATATGGTCTTTCATCAATTGACCAGTCACCTCTTCACCTAAGGGTTCAGTAGCACAGATATACGTGCCCACCGGCATAACACGGTTTTCCAGCTTAGTCTCTAAACCATCCATATATGCGTTACATGCTAGCACTACGTGGTTTGCTTCTACGGTACCGTGTTCAGTAAATAGGGTCGCAGGATCGCCATGTTCAATCTTTTTACATTCACTCTGTTCGTAGAATTCAACCCCTGCTTCTTTAGCTGCTTTAACCAGACCAAGTGTGTAGTTAAGAGGGTGAAGATGGCCGCTGTTAGAATCGAACATACCGGACGTATAGCGATCACTGGCAATATGTTCACGTGTCTGCTCCTGATCCCATAATTCTAGAGAATGGTAATCGTAGTTTTCTCTCAGATCGTCATACCAGGCTTTAAGCTCACGATCGTGTCGTGGCTTAACACCTAAGTGAACCATGCCGTCGCGCCAGTCACAGTCGATATTGTATTTCTTAATATTGCCTTTAGTTAAGGTAAGAGCGTCAACCGACATATCCCAAAGTTTACGCGCGTCTGATTTGCCCACCAGTTTTTCAAGGGTGCTTTGCTCAGATGCCCAGCCAAAAATCGCCTGACCACCACTACGACCCGACGCGCCCCAGCCAACTCGTTTTCCTTCAAGAACGATGACTTTGAAACCACGATTGGCAAGTTCAAGTGCTGCTGTTGCACCAGTAATACCTGAACCAACTACACAAACATCTGCCTTGTGTGCGCCTTTTAACGTCGGAAAATCGAAGCTGTGATTCGCTGACGCTGCGTAGTAAGAGTTCGTGTGCTTTGCTTTCATAGCTTTGTCCTTAAAACTAAAAGTTGAACTTACTTGTACCATTGGTACTCGAGTGGGGATACCTGAGCAGAGAAGTGCTCTTGCTCATGTTGTTTGTTGGCTAGGTAGATCTTGCAGAACGCTTCACCAAATGCCTCTTTAAAGAAGCTGCTCTGGTCAAATAGCTCTAAAGCTGCCGCCCAAGACGTAGGAACCGAAGGCGCATCTACCAAAGTAGCATCGCCTTCAATAGGTGCTGGTGGTAGCTGTTGGCGTTCAATACCATCAAGAATGGATGCCAGGATAACCGCAGTGGTTAAGTAGGGGTTAACATCCGCGCCAGACAGGCGGTGTTCGATACGGCGGTTGCTGCTCTCACTGGCCGGAACGCGAACCGCGACGGTGCGATTGTCCCAACCCCATGTGGTTTGCAGTGGTACAAACATGTTTGGTTGCAGACGACGGTAAGAGTTGGCGTTCGGTGCCAGAACCGCCATGCTTTCATCCATATGATTGAGGATGCCAGCGATGGCATGAAGCAGAGTATTTTGATCGTCAGCGAAGATATTCTTGCCATCTTTATCAAGCAGACTGACATGTACATGGCAGCCATTACCCGCATGCTCGGTATAGGGTTTGGCCATAAAGTTAGCGTAAAATCCGTGTTTTTTCGCGACCGCACGTACCACTCGTTTTAACAGCATCGCCTGATCACAGGCCAGCAGTACATCGCTGCTATGACGTAAGTTGACCTCAAACTGTCCGGGAGCATACTCAGCAGTAATGTTGTCAGCTGGAATATTCTGCGTTTCACAGGTTGCGATGACTTCATCGAGAAACGCTTTGAATTCATCGAGCTCGTCAAGAGAGTAGACCTGAGTCTGAGTCATTCGTTCGCCACTGAGAGGCATGATTGGTGGCTGCGGTTGACCATCTGCATCCGGTTTTAAATCTTGCAGGTAGAACTCCAGTTCTATCGCGACACAAGGTGTTAACCCACGCTGAGCAAACTTGTCCAGCTGACCTTGTAGAACATGGCGTGGGTCGGCAAAGAAGGGCTGCTGGCTATCAGGTTCATACATAGTGACAATTGCCTGGGCACTGTTTTCTAGCCAGGGGGTGAGCTGCAGAGAACTGTCGACCAGCATACACAGTCTGTCGCCATCGCCTTGTTCGAAGCCCAAACCTGTTTCCTCTACCGTTTCGCCACAGATATCTAATGCGAAGACAGAAGCAGGTAAGCATATTCCCTGCTCAG
Source organism: Vibrio brasiliensis LMG 20546 (assembly GCF_000189255.1). Taxonomy (GTDB): domain Bacteria; phylum Pseudomonadota; class Gammaproteobacteria; order Enterobacterales; family Vibrionaceae; genus Vibrio; species Vibrio brasiliensis. The sequence goes on from NZ_AEVS01000081.1 coordinate 137,006, forward strand.
AGATCTTATCCAGTTGAGAGGCGTTAACTCGTTTACCACGGATAACACCGTTAATATCAAACAGCATCAGATCGACTGTGGTGACCAGAGGATTCGCACGGATGAACTGTTCGATCATATTGGCAGCACCGTGAACTGAGCGTGCATCTTGTGTTGTGGTAATAGTTTGTTTGACTAGCTCGTTCATTGTTTATTCGCTTCCTTAAGTTGATTACCGCTTATGGGAGATGGGCAAGTGCGTCCTTACTTTCCTTCGCGTGTTCAGCAACACGTTAGCCATATTTTGTCGATAACAATCTTACTCATAGTTGATGAAAAAACATCCAACGCACGATATTACCCTTACACAACGTTTAGTAAAACACAACACTGTTGTTAATTATTTGTAAAATCTAGCTATCAAATTATCAAAATAATTAACATTTGTGGTTGACATTTAACCAGTTCAAGGTCAATCCTATTCCAAGTCGCTGACAAATTTGTCGCCAAACAATAGGTGAAGTATTCATGGAAAAGATAACTAAGTGGATTGAAAGTAATAGGATTACTGAGGTTGAATGCCTGATCCCAGACATCACTGGTAATGCGCGTGGCAAGATAATGCCTGCTAAAAAGTTTCTTCGAGAGGGAGGTATGCGCCTTCCCGAAGCGGTTTTTTTCCAAACAGTAACTGGTGACTGGCCTGATGACGAAAGCATGATTGATTTAACAGAGAAGGACATGCTTTTGGAACCGGACCCGGATACGATTCGTTTTGTTCCCTGGACTAAAGAGCCGACAGCGCAGGTCATCCACGATTGTTACACTGTGGACGGTGACCCAGTCGATATCTCACCCCGCGCCGTATTACGCCGTGTATTAGATCTCTACAAAAAAGAAGGCTGGAACCCAGTTGTGGCTCCAGAGCTCGAATTCTTTTTAGTTAAGAAGAACCTCGATTGGGATTACCCACTTGAACCGCCAATTGGTCGTAACGGTCGCCCTGAAACGGCTCGCCAGTCTTTCAGTATCGATGCAGTTAACGAATTTGACCCGATTTTTGAAGACATGTACGACTACTGTGAAGCGCAGGAGTTGGACGTAGACACTTTAGTTCATGAATCGGGCGCAGCTCAGATGGAACTGAACTTTGACCACGGTGAACCCCTCGATAGAGCCGATCAGGTGTTCTTGTTTAAACGCACGGTTCGTGAAGCTGCGCTTAAACATGATGTTTATGCGACCTTTATGGCGAAGCCGATGGAAGATGAACCGGGCAGTGCGATGCACATCCACCAAAGCCTGGTTGATAATAACGGTAAAAATCTGTTTGCTAATGACGATGGTTCTAACAGCGAACTGTTCCTCAACTATATCGCGGGTATGCAGAAATATACCCCAGCTGCGATCTCATTCTTTGCACCTAACGTCAACTCATACCGCCGTTTAGTATTCGGTGAATCTGCACCGACTAACGTTGCTTGGGGTGAAGACAACCGTACGGTAGGTCTGCGTGTTCCTATCTCTGAGGGTAATGCTCGACGCATTGAGAACCGCTACGCCGGCGCTGATGCCAACCCTTATCTGGCGATGGCGTTGACTCTGGCGTGTGGCTATCTGGGCATGAAAGAGAAGCTGACACCGACAGAGAAAAGCACCGGAGACATGACAACTGAGCCGTACTCGTTACCACATACTCTTGAAGATGCTTTGGTACTACTTGAGCAAAGTGACGAGCTACGTGAAATCTTAGGGGATCGCTTTGTTTCGGCTTATGTCGCCATTAAACGCAAAGAGTACAAGACATTTTTCCAAGTGATCAGCTCTTGGGAACGTGAGTTCCTATTGCTGAACGTATAAATCATGACTTAAGTCACTTGGCATTTTGCCAGGTTGACTTGGGGCAAGGTGAGCTAGTTACGCAGTCAGTTTGCCGAGTTTATTTCGATATCTGAACAGATGAGAGTTAACTATGTCTACATGGATTGAACAGGATAGTGCACATTGTCTGCACCCATTTACTAACTTTAAGTCATTAAATGCTAAAGGTTCTCGCATTATTACTAAAGCTGAGGGCGTTTATATTTACGATGAGGATGGTAATAAAATTCTCGATGGTATGGCGGGCCTATGGTGTGTAAACCTTGGCTATAGTAGCCAGCCACTGATTGATGCCGCTACCGAGCAGCTAAAGGAACTGCCTTATTACAATCTGTTCTTCCAGACCACTCATCCACCGGCAGTAGAGCTTTCTACCTTACTGGCTGAAATCACGCCAGAAGGGATGAACCATGTCTTCTTCACAGGTTCAGGTTCTGAGTGTAACGACACGGTATTACGTATGGTTCGCCATTACTGGGCAAGCAAAGGTAAAGCGAGCAAGCAAACCGTGATCAGCCGTCATAACGCTTACCACGGTAGTACTATGGCCGGCGCAAGTCTGGGTGGTATGAAGTTTATGCACGCTCAGGGTGGATTACCGCTACCTAATATCGTTCACATTGATCAGCCTTACCATTTCGGTGAAGGTCAGGGTCAGGATGCCAATGAGTTTGGTTTAGAGCGCGCCCGCCAGCTTGAAGCGAAAATCCTCGAGCTAGGTGAAGATAACGTCGCCGCCTTTATTGCCGAACCTATTCAGGGCGCTGGTGGCGTAATCATTCCACCAGACAGCTACTGGCCTGAAATCCAGCGTATTTGTGACAAGTATGAAATCCTACTGATCGTTGATGAAGTGATCTGTGGCTTTGGTCGTACTGGTGAATGGTTTGCCAGCCAGGCGTTCAACATCAAACCAGATCTGATGTGTATGGCGAAGGGCATTACTTCGGGCTACCTGCCTCTGGGCGGTGTAATGGTTCGCGACCATGTAGCAAAAGTGCTGACTGACGCTGATACAGAGTTCGCTCATGGCTTCACTTATTCAGGTCACCCTGCTGCCTGTGCAGTAGCCATTGCCAATATTAAAGAGATGCAGCGACTCAACGTTGTTAATCAAGTGCGCGAAGAGATTGCTCCATACTTTGCCAAGCGTTGGAGTGAACTGGCAGAGCATCCGTTAGTCGGTGAAGCTCGATGTAAAGGTTTGGTTGGTGCGATTGAACTGGTTGCTGACAAACAGACCAATCAGCGCTTTGACAAAGATCTCGACGTAGGGACCCGCTGTCGAGAGCACTGTTTTGACGCAGGCGTTGTCTTGCGAGCGGTGGGCGACTCAATGATTTGTTCACCACCACTGATCATCAGTAAAGACGAAATCGATCAACTCGTCACCAAAGCGAAACAAGCATTAGATAACACATTGGCGGACGTCAAGTCTTAGTCGGTCACGTACACGAGCAACAAGCAAGAGGAACGGAGATCCAAATGGTTAAACTAAAAGCATATATCGGCATGGCGTTAGGAGCAGCTATCGGTGTAGCGCCAGCGATGGTAAACGCAGCCGAAGAGAAAGTTCTTAACGTTTATAACTGGTCAGATTATATCGCGGAAGACACGATAGCGAAGTTTGAACAAGAGACAGGCATTAAGGTGGTCTACGATGTTTTCGATTCTAATGAAGTGTTAGAAGCGAAAATTCTCTCAGGTAACACAGGTTTCGATATTGTGGTACCGAGTAACGACTTCCTTGGACGTCAGGCAAAAGCGGGTGCATTCCAGAAGCTGGATAAAAGCAAGCTAAGTAACTACAAGAACTTAGATCCTAAACTGATGGCAATACTGGCGGATACCGTCGATCCTAACAACGATTACTCGATTCCATACCTATGGGGTACAACAGGTATTGGTTACAACATCGAGAAAGTGGAAGCGATCCTTGGTAAAGATGCGCCAGTTGACAGCTGGGATCTGGTCTTTAAACCAGAGAACATGGAGAAGCTGGCTCAGTGTGGTGTTGGTTTCCTGAATGCACCATCGGAAATCATGGCTGCGTCACTTAATTACTTAGGTAAAGATCCAAACAGTACCAAAACCAGTGACTACAAAAAGGATGCGCTTGCCCTGCTGAAGGATATTCGTCCGTACGTCACCTACTTTCACTCATCTCAATACATCAATGACTTAGCAAATGGTGATATTTGTGTTGCTATCGGTTGGTCTGGTGATGTTCTTCAGGCGGCCGATCGTGCAGCTGAAGCGGATAACGGGGTAGAGATTGCTTACTCTATTCCGAAAGAGGGCGCTCTTGCCTGGTTCGACTTAATGGCGATCCCTAAAGAGGCGAAGCACCCTGAAAACGCTCACCTGTTTATCAACTTCCTGATGCGTCCAGAAGTGATTGCTGAAATCAGTAACTACGTTTGGTATGCAAACCCGAACTTACCTTCGCGTGAGTTTATTGATCAGGAAATCTTAGATGATCCAGGTATCTACCCTACGGAAGAGGCGCAAGAGAAGCTATACAGCTCGAAAATGCTGCCACACAAAGTGTCACGAACAATAACACGTACGTGGACTGACTTTATTAAAAACTAAGTTGTAAGGCGGGCACTTTCGGGTGCTCGCCGCTGTAGGGAGAAAGATATGAGTGTAATGTCTATTGAAACCGAGCTAGTCCATAGCGAAACTGAACCTAAGCCACCGAAGCCTTTATTAGAAATTCGCGGTTTAACCAAGGACTTTAGCGGCCACCTTGCGGTTGATAATGTTGATCTGACGATCAATCAAGGTGAACTGTTTGCCCTGTTGGGTGCCTCTGGATGTGGTAAGTCAACATTGCTAAGAATGCTGGCCGGTTTTGAGCAGCCTACGGAAGGGCAAATTATACTCGACGGTGAAGATCTGGCGAACATCCCACCTTACCGCCGCCCAGTAAACATGATGTTTCAATCATACGCACTATTTCCTCATATGACGGTCGCTAAAAACATTGCTTACGGATTGAAGCAAGATGGCATGCCAAGTAAAGAAATTGATGCGACGGTAAAGCATATGCTTGAACTGGTCAGAATGACTGATTACGCCAAGCGTAAACCTCATCAACTATCGGGCGGACAGAAGCAAAGGGTCGCACTAGCTCGCAGTCTGGCCAAGAAACCTAAGCTGTTACTCCTTGACGAACCAATGGGTGCACTGGACAAAAACCTAAGAGAGAAAATGCAGCTAGAGGTGGTCGATATTCTTGAAAGTGTTGGCGTGACTTGTGTCATGGTGACACACGATCAGGAAGAAGCAATGACGATGGCGAGTCGAATTGCCATTATGAACAAAGGTCAGTTTGCTCAAATTGGCTCTCCAGAAGCCATTTATGAGCACCCGAACTCAAGATTTACCGCACGATTCATTGGCTCGGTCAACGTGTTTGAAGGTGTATTGGAGACCAACAACAACGATAGCGCCACGATTGCGACGCCTGATCTGCCGACTCCAATTAGAATCGCACACGGGGTTTCTGGCGCACCAGGTATCCCTGTCTATATCGCGATACGCCCAGAAAAAATGATGCTGTGTGATAAACCATCAAGCGTCGAAAATACGTGTTCAGGCGTGGTTGAAGACATCGCCTATATGGGGAATCAATCGATTTACCACGTGCGTCTGGATAGCGGAAAACTGGTCACAGCAACACTGCAAAACACCAGTCGTCACCGCAAGGATATGCCGACATGGGAGCAAAGGGTCAATCTTTGCTGGGAAATGGAAAGCAGTGTGGTACTTAAATTATGAAGACTCAAGCCAAACTCAACTTCTGGCGTGTGGTCCCCACGCCGAAGTGTCTATTACTATCGGTACCCTATGGGTGGTTATTGCTGTTCTTCCTGCTGCCTTTCTTAATTGTTTTCAAAATCAGTTTTGCAGAAGCACAGATTGCCATTCCTCCGTACAGCGAGCTATGGAGCTATGCGGAGCAGCAAATACAACTGTTGCTCAACATCGGCAACTATCAGTATCTGGTGGAAGATGATCTCTATATTTCTTCTTACCTACAATCTATCCGTATTGCGTTAGTCTCAACCCTGCTGTGTTTGGTCATTGGTTTTCCTATCGCATGGGCGATAGTGCACTCTAACCCGGCAACACGTAACATTCTGTTGATGCTGATCATTCTGCCGTCATGGACCAGTTTCCTGATCCGTGTCTACGCGTGGATTGGCATTCTCAAGAACAACGGTCTGCTTAATAATGTTTTGTTGTCATTGGGTGCCATTGATGAACCATTGAAAATACTCCACACCGACGTGGCGGTTTACATTGGCATTGTCTACACCTATCTACCTTTCATGGTTCTCCCTATCTATACCGCTTTGATGCGCGTTGACTACTCGTTGATCGAAGCGTCGAGTGACTTAGGTGCTAAGCCTGTGACAACCCTGTTTAGTATTCTTGTTCCTCTGACCCGTGCGGGGATCATTGCTGGCTCAATGCTGGTATTCATTCCAGCGGTGGGTGAGTTCGTCATCCCAGAGCTGCTCGGCGGGCCGGATTCGATATTAATCGGTAAAGTTCTATGGCAAGAATTCTTCAATAACCGCGACTGGCCAGTGGCCTCCGCTGTCGCCATTGTGATGCTGTTACTGTTAATGATCCCGATACTGTGGTTCCACCGATACCAGAAACGTGAGTTGGAGGCGAGCTAATGGACGCAATACCTGTATACAAAACCAAATGGAAGTGGGCGATCCTTGCTGCAGGCCTGACGTTTCTCTACTTACCGATCCTAATCCTGATCATCTACTCGTTTAACGAGAACCGATTGGTAACGGTTTGGTCGGGTTTCTCTATCAAATGGTATTTTGAGTTACTCGAAGACGATCTACTGATGGGCGGGGTTAAGCTCAGCTTGTTGATCGGATTCCTATCGGCCAGTGCAGCCGTGGTGCTCGGTACTATTGCCGCGTTTGTCCTCAATCGTTTCGGCAAGTTCAGAGGTGAAACAGGTTTTGCCTTTATGATCACCGCACCCCTGGTGATGCCAGAAGTGATCACCGGCTTGTCACTACTGCTATTGTTTATTGCATTGGGCCAAGTGTTCGACATCTTCTCGCAACGCGGCATGCTGACCATCTGGATCGCCCATGTCACCTTCTGTACGGCTTATGTGACCGTTGTAGTCAGCTCTCGCCTGCAGGAAGTCGATCGTTCAATTGAAGAAGCGGCGATGGATCTTGGAGCGCCACCGTGGAAAGTCTTTTTCCAGATCACCCTTCCAACCATTGCACCTGCAATTCTGGCTGGCTGGTTACTGGCGTTTACTCTGTCACTGGATGATTTGGTTATCGCCAGCTTTGTATCGGGGCCAAGTGCGACGACCTTGCCGATGGTGGTGTTCTCCAGCGTACGCTTAGGGGTTAGCCCTAAGATAAATGCGCTGGCAACCTTAATCATTCTGGCCGTTGCCTGCGCGACCTTTATCGCCTGGTGGCTAATGGCGAAGGCGGAAAAACGTCGGCAACTGGAAATGAAACTTGCTGACGAATAACACTATTGAAGGTGGTGGTATAGCTTGCTATGTCATCACCTTTATTTATAATTGTTGGCTTAATTTTGCGTAGTGATAATCAATTTGTGTCATTAGTGTTGCAATAACTTTTTCAGAGGATAGGCCATGGATGTTGGTAAACAACTCAAAACAATAAGAACGATGCGCGGACTGTCTCAGAGAGAGCTTGCAAAGCGCAGCGGTGTCACCAACTCAATGATTTCCCAGATTGAGCAGAACCTCGTTAACCCGTCTGTCGGCTCCTTGAAGAAAATCCTTGATGCGATCCCTATTTCAATGGGGGAGTTTTTTACCATTGAAATTGAAGCGAAAGACGATATCTTCTTCACCGTCGATCAAATGGCTGATTTAGGTGATGGCAAAATAAAGATGCTGTTGGTAGGCGCTAAACGTGAGGGCAGGCAGCTGGCTATTCTGCGTGAGTTCTACCCACCGGGTTCGGATACCGGTCCGGATTTCCTGCAACACGAAGGTGAAGAAGGTGGCGTGGTGATCCGTGGTGAGATTGAAATTACCGTGGGAAGTAAGACTCAGGTGCTTAAAGCGGGTGATTCTTATTACTTTGAAACCAAAAAGCCCCACCGCTTTAGGAACAAAGGCAAAGTGGAGTGTGAACTGATCAGTGCAGCGACACCACCGACCTTCTAAATTTCTTTGCTCTGTCGGTGATAACAGAGTTGTAACGATTTACTGATGTCCCGTGACACCTTATTGAACAAGGTATCACGGGATTTTTCATTGAATGGCGAGTTCACTTAATCCAACTCTATCCATGTCGACTTCATTTCGGTGTATTTATCCAGCGCATGTAGGGACTTGTCACGTCCGTTGCCGCTCTGTTTATAGCCACCAAACGGCATGGTCATATCACCACCATCCCAGTTATTGACGAACACGGTACCGGCACGTAGAGCACGTGAGCAGCGCACTGCTGTTGAAATGTCTGCCGTCCAGATACCGGCTGCGAGACCGTAGTCGCTGTCGTTCGCCAGTTCAATCGCTTCGTCTATGGTATCAAAGGTCGATACACATAGGACGGGACCGAAAATCTCTTCCTGGAAGATGCGCATGTCACGAGTAACCTCAGTAAAGATTGCTGGCTGAATAAAGTAGCCACCGGTCTCCTGACGTACAGGTTGGCCACCACAGATGAGCTTAGCGCCTTGCTGTTTGCCAATAGCGACGTAGTCTAGCACGCGCTTAAACTGAGCTTCATCGACGATAGCACCGACACGCGTATCTTGTGCCAGAGGATCACCCGGTTGCCAGTTCTTGACGTTTTCCAGTAGCTTCTCAATAAACTGATCTTTGATCGAAGAGTGAACCAGTAAGCGTGAGCCTGCGGTGCACACTTCCCCTTGGTTGTAGCAGATAGCTGACACTGCTGTTGCGGCCGCTTTATCCATATCTTTAACATCATGATTGATGATATGAGGGCTCTTACCGCCACATTCCATAAAGGCGCGTTTAAGGTTTGACTCGCCAGCAAAAGATAGCAGTTTTTTGCCTACTGCAGTTGAACCGGTAAAGGTAATGCAATCGACGTCATTGTGCAGAGCCAGCGCCTGGCCCGCTTCATGCCCGAAGCCTGGAAGAACCTGTAATACCCCATCCGGAATGCCAGCTTTCTTGGCAAGTTCGGCGAGTAAAATCGCTGTTAGGGGAGATTTCTCTGACGGTTTAATGATCACAGAATTCCCCGTGGCAAGCGCCGGACCTATTTTCCAGGCCGCCATCACGGTCGGGAAGTTCCAGGGCACAATGGCCGCGACAACACCGAGTGCTTCGCGAGTAACAAGTGCTAGTGCGCCTTCGGTGACTGGGGCAACTTCGTCGTAAATCTTATCGATGGCTTCGGCGTTCCACGCGATACAGCGCGCAGTGGCGGGAGCGTCATAGCCCATTGCATCGCCAATCGGTTTACCCATATCGAGTGATTCTAAAACCGCAAACTGCTCTTTGTGAGCGTCTATCTCCTGAGCATAGTTAAGAAGAATCGCTTTACGCTCTGCCGGTGCTAAACCTGCCCAAACGCGATTTTCAAATGCCTGACGTGCAACTGATACGGCAATGTCGACATCTTGCTGATCACATCGGGCCACAGACGCGAGAGCACGACCTGTCGCAGGGTTAATGATCTCAAACGTCTCACCACTTTTAGCGTCCTGCAGTTGTCCATTAATAAACGCCTGAGTAGAAAACGTGATCGTCTCAGCCTTGTTCTGCCAGTACATAGTATCCATATTATTGCCTTATCCTTAAAAGCTTGCCGGTGAATTTGCGCTAATGATGACGCACTCTTCTTCAGCCGTGTTTCTAAAACGGTGAGGTCGGGTACTATCAAAATAATATCCGTCCCCAACATGGAGTGTGACGGTTTGGAGATCGACGGTAAGCTCAAGTTGACCCTGAACAATGACACCGCACTCCTGGCCTTCATGCGTGAGCATTTCTTCGCCAGTATCCGCATTCGGTTTGAGAGTCTCGCGCAACATGCCTATGTGTCGATCACCATGAAAATGACCAACTTGTCTGTAGCTGATCTCTCCTTGTCCAATTTCTGGTTGCTCCTCTTTTCGGGTATAGAACTGCTCGGGTTGTGGGTCATCAATGGCAAAAAACTCCGCCATTGATGTGGGAATTTTGCTAAGTAGCTTGCTTAAAGAGGCCACAGACGGACTGACAGCGTTATTTTCTATCTGAGAAATAAAGCCATTGGTTACTCCGGCACGCTTAGCCAGTTCTCGCTGAGATAGCCCCGCTTTTTCGCGTAGTGCCTTAAAGCGAGTGCCGATTTCTGTATCCATTGTATGAATCCTCTCAAGTACATCGTGATTATTAAATTAAACACAAATTGATGTTAATTTCATCACTCCAGAAGCGTAATGTTTAAAATTTAAACATTGCACGGCGTAAATTTCCACGCTATAGTCGTTTCTGTTAAATATTTTATAACATACTTTTAACAAAATGGTTAGGCGTTTATTAAAAGAAACGCCTTGATCGATATCACAGACAACAAAGTCTTAGTCATTGATTGAGGAAATGCACATGCAGGATCTCGCAAAAACACACAACCTAGACGCATTTTGGATGCCGTTTACCGCTAACTCGCAGTTCAAGCAATCACCAAGAATGATGGTTTCTGCTGAGGGGATGTATTACCGCACAGAGGACAATCGTAAAGTTCTCGATGGAACGGCAGGGCTATGGTGTTGTAACGCAGGCCATGGACGCAGAGAGATCAGCGAGGCCGTGAGTCAGCAAATCCATAACCTAGATTTTGCACCGACATTTCAAATGGGCCACCCACTGCCATTTCAATTCGCGGAAGAACTGGCGGAGATCGCACCTGCTGGATTAGGTAAGGTCTTCTTTACTAACTCAGGATCTGAGTCCGTTGATACCGCACTAAAAATTGCACTGGCTTATCAACGTGCGATTGGGCAGGGTACACGTACCCGTCTGATTGGTCGCGAACGAGGCTACCATGGAGTAGGATTTGGTGGCATTTCGGTCGGTGGTATTGTCAACAACCGTAAAACCTTCGGTAGCCTTCTGACTGGCGTTGACCATCTACCTCATACCCTTAGCATCGAACATAGCGGCTTTAGCCGTGGTCTGCCTGACTACGATCCGGGCTGGGCTGAAAGTTTACAGAATATTGTTACCCTGCACGACGCTAGTAACATTGCTGCAGTGATTGTTGAGCCAATCGCAGGTTCGACTGGGGTCATTCTGCCACCAAAAGGCTACCTGAAGAAGTTGAGAGAAATCTGTACTCAGCACGGCATCCTGCTGATTTTTGATGAAGTTATTACCGGCTTCGGTCGTCTCGGTAGCCCGTTTGCCGCGCAGGAATTTGATGTGATCCCAGACATTATTACCAGTGCCAAAGGGTTAACCAATGGTGCAATTCCGATGGGGGCAGTATTTGTTCGTGATGAAATTTACGACGCAATGGTTAGCCCGGAGAGTCAGGCAATTGAGCTATTCCATGGCTATACCTACTCGGGTCACCCTGTTGCAGCGGCGGCTGGACTGGCAACGCTCAATATCTATCGTCAAGAGAGCTTGTACACGCGTGCATCTGAACTTTCTCAATATTGGGAAGACGCGGTACACAGCCTGAAAGGGCTACCTCATGTTATTGACCTGCGTAACTACGGATTGGTTGCAGGTATCGAGTTATCGAGTATTGCCGGTAAACCGGGCTCGAGAGCTTTCCAAGTTTTCCAAGCGTGTTATGAGAAAGGCGCACTGATTCGTGTTACTGGCGACATCATTGCCTTGTCACCACCACTCATTCTTGAAAAACACCATATTGATGAACTGTTTAATATCTTAAGTGATGTGCTGAGCACCATTGAATACAAGGAATAATTATGTCGATTTTAGTTTCAAACTTTATAAATGGATCGGTAGTTGAAAGTAAAAGTTCTCGCAGTGCGGATCTCTATAATCCCGCAACTGGTGAGCGACGTGGTCAGGTACAACTATCAACTGCACAGGAAGCAGAAGAGGTTGTACAGGTAGCCAAAAATGCTCAGGCGGCGTGGCAGGCGACACCGCCACTGCAACGTGCTCGCGTTATGTTTAAGTTCAAACAGCTACTGGAAGAGAACGCGGACGATCTCGCGACTCTGATCACCGAAGAGCACGGTAAAGTGCACAGTGATGCGTTAGGTGAGTTGACTCGTGGTCTTGAAGTCGTCGAGTTCTCTTGTGGTATTCCACACCTGCTAAAAGGCGAACATTCCCTGAATGTAGGTCGTGAGATTGACAGCTACTCAATGATGCAGCCGGTTGGTGTGTGTGTCGGTATTACGCCATTTAACTTCCCAGTGATGGTTCCGCTGTGGATGATTCCAGTGTCATTGGCATGTGGTAACAGTTTCATTCTTAAACCGTCAGAGAAAGATCCAAGTGCTGCTTTGGTACTGGCTAAGCTGCTTCAGCAAGCGGGTCTGCCTGATGGCGTCTTCAATGTCGTGCAAGGTGATAAAGAAGTTGTCGACGCGTTGCTCGAGTCTCCGGATGTTGCCGCAGTGAGCTTTGTCGGCTCTACGCCAATTGCTGAAGCGATCTACGCCAAAGGCAGTGCCAACGGTAAGCGTGTTCAGGCGTTAGGCGGCGCGAAGAACCATTTAGTTGTGATGCCAGATGCGGATCTTGATGGTGCAGTAAACGCTATCATGGGCGCGGCATATGGTGCTGCAGGTGAGCGTTGTATGGCGATTTCTGTTGCCGTCGCGGTGGGTGACGACACCGCTGATCGTTTGGTGGCTAAGCTAAAAGAGAAGGTGGAAGCATTGCGAGTCGGTCCTGGCTTAGGTGTAACGCCTGAGAATGAGATGGGGCCGCTAGTCAGTGAGCCACATAAGAACAAAGTGGTTGAATACATTCAGTCAGGTGTTGATCAGGGTGCGAAACTGGTGGTCGATGGCCGCAACTATGACGCTGGCTCACCGGGCTACTTTGTTGGTGGTACTCTGTTTGACAACGTCACCGAAGATATGACGATCTACAAAGAAGAGATCTTTGGTCCGGTATTGTCTGTCGTTCGTGCCGATGATTACCAGCATGCCGTTAATATGATTAATGAACATGAATTTGGTAACGGAACAGCAATCTTTACCCGTGACGGTGATACCGCGAGAAACTTTACAGAGCAGATCGAAATTGGCATGGTAGGAGTTAACGTTCCGATCCCGGTACCAATGGCATTCCATAGTTTTGGTGGTTGGAAGCGCTCAATCTTCGGACCGTTAAATGTTCACGGTAATGATGGCGTACGTTTCTATACTCGTATGAAGACTGTGACAGCGCGGTGGCCAAAAGGTCAAAGGGAAAGTGAATTTGTTATGCCAACAATGAAATAGGTGAACAATGAAGATAGGAATCATTACTTGTGGGCACGTTGATCCGCCGCTCGCAGAGCATCATGGTCAGTACTTTGACATGATTGAAGCCTCGCTGTTTGAAGTGAATAATCAATTTGAGTTTGTTGATTATGACGCGACGAAGGGAGTCCTTCCTAACCTCGATGAGTGCCATGGTTTTATCATTACCGGTAGCGTACATAATGCTTACGATGATGATCCCTGGATTGTCGGTCTGATGGAGTGGATTAGACGCTGTGAAGCGGTAAGAAGACCTTTGGTTGGTATCTGCTTTGGTCATCAGGTCATTGCCAGAGCGTTAGGTGGCACAGTAATGAAGTCCGAAAAGGGCTGGGGACTGGGCAGCTATGAAGTCAACGTCACCGCACAGAAAAAGTGGATGAACCTATCAATGGATAGTGTCCGTATGCTGGTCGTTCATCAAGATCAGGTAGTGATTGTACCCAAAGGCATCAAGGTTATCGCAAGTAATGAATTTTGCCCAAACTTTATGCTAGCCAAGGATAATCATGTTTTGACAGTGCAGGGACACCCTGAGTTCAGTAGCGAATTCGTCGCAAAACTGGTTGATAAGAGGCGAGAACTTATTGGTAATGATCATGCCGAAGACGCCTTCAGACAGTTAGACAAAGCGCAGGACTCGGTTCTGATTCTTCATTGGATTGACTCCTTCCTGACTATGGCAGAGCAGGCACAGCGTACACAGAAACTGCATAAAGTGCTTTAGACAGCGTTAGTTGTAATACTCCCCCTATCAGGGCAAACGTGAAACCTATCAGCTGCAGAGTTGATAGGTTTTTTTATTGCTGTGACACTTTGTAGGTATTGGCTTTTTCTCCGGCAGGACTATAATCCGCCTCCCTGAATGACAATTGAGCCTTACCTGTGATGCAAGCGAGAAAACCTGATCGCGTAACCGCGATGCGCACTATTATCGAGCAGGTTAAAAATACCTTACCGCTCTACGAGCCAGAGACGTTTGTCTGTGGTACGAAGGGAAACTGTGTTGGCTGTCCAAAGAAATTGCTGGAAATGGTTGACTCTGAGCTGAGTTATTGGGAATCCGCGTTGGACAGAGGAAGAGAACCTCATTTCGATGAAATACGCCGCTTTGGTAAGATGTGCACCAGTGTTAAGCGAGGGTTAAGCCGAAACGGACTAATATAATTTGGCTTAGACCTTTAGAACTGCTTCTGTGTGAACTAACTTTAATGGAAGGGAGCAAAGAAGGAGCTTAGCAATGCGACAAATGGCGTTCGTGATCTTAGCGTATCTCACGTCCTTTACTGCTGTAAGTAATGAAAACGATTTACGTGAGATTTCGTTTTATACCGAGTCTTATCCACCTGCCAATTTTATTAAAGACGAGAAGATAACCGGATACTCAGTCGATATCCTTTTAGCTGCCAGTGCGTTAGTTGGTGAGCCAGTAGAGCTTAACCAGATAACATTGCAACCCTGGGCACGCTCCTATCGTACAGTGTTGACTCATCAAGACTCAGTTCTATTTTCGACCACACGATCAGAACATCGAGAAAACCTCTTTAAGTGGGTTGGCCCCATTCTAGATATCAAAGTCGTGGTCCTGGCGCGTAAAGACGCCAATATCAAAATCAACTCGCCTTTGGACATGGCAGATTATCGTATCGGTGTGATTCGAGATGATATCGGTGAGCAGAGTTTACTGGCGATGGGGATCCCACGTGATTCGATGCAGGAAGCGTCGTATGTCACGGTATTAGCCGAGCAGTTGATGAAAAAACGTATCGATCTGTTTGTTTATGCAGAGAGAGCGGCCTATTGGTGGGCGAGACAAGCCAACGTCGATCCTAATCTGTTTGAATCCGTCTACGTGGTCAGTGAAGGGGATGTGTACTTTGCAATTAATCTCGAGACCGATGATGCGGTGGTAGAAAAACTGCAGAAAGGGTTAGATCTGCTGAAAGAGAAGGATGCTTCAGGACACAGTTTATATCAGGAAATAGTTAATAAATACTAGTGGAATGACTTGATTTGAAAGGGCAGCTTATCGCTGCCCCAACTCATTAGACTTTTGCTTTCTTAACGAAGTAAGGGTTATCAAACTTCTTCGCCTGTCCGAGTTCAGATATGACCAACTTGTTCCATAGCTGAACATCAAACTCCCCTTTAGGAATCGATGGATAGAGAGTTTCTACCTCTTCCAGAGCAAAACGCATAAACTGCTTTTTCTTGATCTGGTTGTATTTGCGCGCTACGCGATTGTGTTTAGAAATCCACTCCTGCTTAAACGCAATGATGCCTGGTTCTGCTTGTTCCAATGGCAGGCGAGACAGGTAAACACGCTTATACGACACCTTTCGATCCAGCATAGTGCGCATAGCAGTTTGGATATATTTGCCATGATGCGTGACCGAGATATCGTCTTTATCGAACAGTTGGACACTCCAACCTGTTGGGAAAAAGTCTGGCTTACGGTATTGCTTATTTCGAACGTCGATAGCCTGGTGCATGACAAGGTCAGACGTGCCGTTAAAGGTCTGTTGCCACTTTCCGATTCGGATCTGCACAGCAGTTGGCAATCGATAAATATTGGTAAATTTATCTTGTTCCATATTTCTACACACTAATTAGCGTCGATAATAAAAAAGCATCTAGGGCAGGGGGCGTTAAAGCCGCCTTGGGTACAGAGTCGTAGGTTTACCGACATAGTTTAGTGAAAAGCGTACTTTCCTGCTAGTGGCTTAGGTCAATATTTGGTTAGAGTGTGACGGCTTAGGCTAGCGTTGGAAACAAACCGTGTTGATTCTTGGTCTGTGGTGAGAAGCGAAACAGTTAGCCCCTGCCAAATGACAAGGGCTTGTAGACTGGGGTTAGTCGTAAATGGTTGGGATTGGCTGTCGCTTATGTTGAGTATTCTTGTAGATACTCACCAGACGATCAGACACCTCCTGAGAAACCGATTTGCCTTCCAGGAAGTCATCGATTTGGTCATAGCTCAGGTTTAGAGCGTCTTCATCGGCCTTTTGCGGAGCCAGTTCTTCGAGATCAGCGGTTGGCACCTTTTTAACCAGCAGCTCTGGGGCACCTAGTGTCGCCGCTATTTCACGAACCTGGCGTTTGCTCAGACCGAACAGAGGAGCCATGTCACATGCGCCATCGCCAAACTTGGTGTAAAAACCGGTAATGTTTTCTGCAGAGTGGTCAGTACCAATCACCAAACCACCAACGTAGCCAGCGATCTCGTACTGAGCGATCATACGTGCACGCGCTTTAACGTTGCCCTTAACGAAGTCGATTTTTGCGCTCTCTTCTGGCAGCAGGCCTGTGCCGTCCAAAGCGATATGACTTGCTGCGTGTAAACCGTCTACACCCGCTTTAATGTTGACAGAAACCGAATGGGTTGGTTGGATAAACTGAAGAGCTAACTGTGCTTCATCTTCGTCTTTCTGTTCGCCGTATGGCAGGCGCACGGCGATAAACTGATAGCCGCCGTTTGATTCTTCGTTGAGTTGATCAACAGCTAACTGAGCCAGACGGCCACAGGTAGTGGAATCTACGCCACCACTGATGCCAAGAACGAGTGATTTACACCCAGAGTTCTGTAGCATTTTCTTAATAAAATCAACACGACGCGTAATTTCAAAATGAGGGTCGATTGACGGCAGAACGCGCATTTCATCGCGGATCAACTGTTCCATTGTGTTTCCTTCCTGCAAGCAATGTAGTTTAAAATTTGGTGGCAATCTTGATAGCCTTAACAGGTCTATCTCAGCAAGAGTTATCTCAACTGAAGTGGACGTGTTAAAGTCACCTTGCTATATCATACCTCAATCAAAGAATTAGAAAACTGTGATCACAGTTTTCACCACAGAGTGAAGAAATAAAATGTGCAAAATTGCTGTGTTTGGAAGTGCTTTTAATCCACCTAGTCTGGGTCATAAGAGTGTTATTGAGTCTCTAAGCCATTTTGACAAAGTCCTGCTGCTACCGAGTATTGCTCATGCCTGGGGTAAGCAGATGTTGGATTATTCAGTGAGATGTGAGCTGGTGGATCTGTTTATCGAAGATCTGACGGTGAGCAACGTTGAGCGCTCGACCATCGAAGAGACGCTATACCAACCTGAATCCAGTGTCACAACCTTCGCAGTACTTGAAGCTTTGGAAGCACAATACCCGCAAAGTGAGCTGACATTTGTTATGGGGCCAGACAACCTGTTCAATTTTGCCAAGTTCTATAAAGCCGAAGAGATCCTCAGTCGTTGGTCGGTATTAAGCTGTCCGGAAACGGTCAGGGTAAGAAGTACTGATATACGTAAGGCACTGGTTGAAAAGCAGGACATTTCTGACCTTACCACGACAAAAGTATGTCGCAGACTAGTTAAAATGGAGTATTATTAAATGGGCTAGCGTACGATATATAAGAGGTGTGAATGTCAAAGGTTGGATTGATAGCGGCTGCGTTATTGATGCCTTCTGTCGCGTTTGGTTGCGATATGTATTCCACCACTCAATCTGTGATGCTGGGTAAAACTCATGGCGTATGTTTTTCACTGCTTGATAGTCTTGAGTACACTACCCAGTCACTGAAATCATTTAGTGACTTAGCCATTAGCGAAAAGAAAGATTACAGCGAGTATTGGGCTGACTGGAACATGAGTGAGGATGATAACCCGATCCTGAGTCGCAGTTTAGCCTCTAACTATGTCGGTCTTGGCGTATGGGTCCCGAGTGAGCTTGAGCAGCAATTAGACGCGATGGATACTGAGGAGTGGCTAAAAAGTCATGGTTTGCTAGTCAGTTTTGGCTTTGGTGATATGGATTCAGGCAAACCTAGAATGCGTCTGGATTATCGCTGGCATGAGAAATACGACGGCGATGTCATGATGCAGGTCGAACTTCCCTTCTAACCCGAACATGGCTATCGCCGTTTTAGACTAACCGTTTGAGACCTGTCGCTGCGCATTGCGCTCATAGTTTTTACTGATCAGTACCTCTGGTGTTTCAGGGCGGGAGAAATAGTAACCCTGGATCAGCGGACAACCCATCGCGTTGAGTTTATCCAACGCTTGTTGATCTTCTACCCCTTCAGCCACCAGTGACACCCCTAGCTGCTTGGCAAGTTGCACAATCAGCCATACCACCCTTTCTGCGGTTTCATTGGTCAGCATGTTTTTAATGAAAGTAGCATCTATTTTAATGCAGTCGATTGGATAGCTATGGATATAGTTGAGACTTGAATAACCTGTACCAAAGTCATCCAGGGCGACTTTAAAGCCAAGCAGTCTCAGTTTATTAAGGATCTCTTTCACTTCTTCGGTTTGCGATAACAGCACGGTTTCGGTGAGCTCGATGGTGAAGTCCGAAGGCGCGAAGTCATATTTACGAATCGTGGAGAGTATATGCTGCATATAGCGTGTAGAGTTGTTTAACTCGTGAGCGGAGCAGTTGATACCCAGCTTTACGTTATGACCCAGACCTTTCTCCAATTCCGCTTTCGCTTTGCACGCCAGCTCGACAATGCGTTCACCGAGTTCAACAATCAAGCCAGATTGCTCTGCTGCTTCAATAAACTCGATCGGATAGATGGCGCCCAGCGCTTTACTTTGCCAGCGAGCGAGTATTTCAAAGTAATCCCACTTATCGCTGCTTAAATCGACGATAGGCTGGGCGACGACATAGATCTCACTCTGGCTGAGACAGTCTTTCTCTAACTCTTGTCTCAGTGCATCAATCACCAGTGCCCGGCGGTAGTACTGGGCGCTAAGGTGGGTGTCGTAACACTGAATACTGGTATGGCGAGACTGCTTACAGTCTTTCAGCGCCAGACTGGCATTGAGAATAATCTGATCAGAGGTGAGATTATGGCCGGTATTTCTTGCCAAACCGATACTGACACTGAATTTAATGTTGTGGGCAGGATCCTGATAGCCTTTTTCGAGCTTTTCAATCAGGGAGTGGCACAGTTCAAACGGGTCGCCTGAGAGTGTGATAAAGGCGAACTCGTCACCAGCGATACGAAACGCAAGTTGCTTATCCTTGACCGTATCTTTAATCGTATTAGCGACAAACTTAATGATCTGATCGCCAATGTAATTGCCGTACAGGTCATTGATGGACTTGAAGTTATCAATATCTATGTACGCCAGAGTGAAGGGATCATTTTGAAGTTCGTTGAGCCTTTCTAATTTGTCAGACAAAAAGCTACGGTTGAGCAGGCCTGTCAGGTTGTCGTGTGAGACCTCGTAGCTAAGCTGTTCGACGAGCGTATCAGAGCGGGCCGACAACCATTTTGCTCTCAGACTGTGTGCGACAAGGTTGGCAAACAGTTTATGGTAATAGGCGAGATCGTCACACTGTTTGTCATCTAATGCGTAGGTATAGGTTGATAACAGCACACCCAATACTTCACCATTATGGGTTTTGAGTGGCACTGCAATGTAGGATTCGATGCCATGTTCAATAATATATTGCTCATGCGGGTTAACCATTCGCGCGTTACTCGCACAGATGATCGAGTCTTGATCCGATTGCGTAACCAGTGCGCAGGTCGCTCTTGTTAAAGGTGATGTGTAGATGTCTCGCTGCAGCTTTTGCACACTCGACGAGGCGAGCAGAGTCGGTCTTGAAGTAAAGGGATCTAACTCTATTACACAGGTACAGTATGAACTTGAGTATCGGCTCAACTCGGAGGTGGTTTTATTGAGCAGATCTATCCCATCCAAACTTAGCGTGTCATTGAGAACTTCGACGCTCAATGGCGCCTGTTGATATGCTGTCCTAACCATAACGTAGTAACTCACTTTTATCGTGAACTTTGTCACTTATTTATTGATGGGGGTTACAAATTAAATATGGTATGAGATGCATAGTATTGCAAATGAATAATCAAAATGATGGACGTTTAACTCTAACTTATTGACCTTTCGACAGCCTTTCTTTGAGGTAGTCGAGGAATAGTTTAGTCCGGGTGTGCTGGTAATCCAGTTTCGGGTAATAGGCGTACACCGTGGCTTCGTCTGCTGTGATGTCAGGCAGAATACGTTTTAACGTGCCGAGTCTTAGTTCTTCTTTGATCATCACATCATTACTAAGTAGTACGCCCATGCCATTCTTAGCGGCATAGTAGAGCGCCTCCGGATTGGTCGTGGCGAAGTTGCCGTTCAGCAATAGTTTTTGTCCATTGGTTAAGGTGATCTCCCTTTGCGGGCGCTCTCCCCAAACCAACATATTGTGATGGGCGAGATCTTTGGCGATAGTTGGCTCACCATGTTGTTCAATGTAATCCGGAGAGGCGTAAAACCCTGCGCGATGTTCAAACAGAGCCGTCGCTTTGAAGCTGAGTGAGTTGAGCTGTTCGATTTCGCGGCTGATGAAAAGATCGAGACTTAGTTCCGGCAACTGACCCGGCGTGGTGGTGGTCAATTGAATTCGAATGTCAGGGTACATCTGTAAAAAATCATCCAGATATTGAACGAGAAACTTGGAGCCGACAGCCAGTGTGGCACCGATTTTAAGCAGGCCAGCAGGCGTTTGAGATACCGAGCGAGTCTCGTCAACAATGGATTGCCATTCGTCGAGTTGCACCTTCGCGCGCTGATAAAATAGTGCGCCAGCTTCGGTCTGGGTGACGGAGCGAGTGGTACGTTTGAGCAACTGCACACCAATACGCTCTTCAAGCCAGTGAATACGTTTACTGATGGCGGAGCTGGTGGTGTTTAGCTTTCTTGCCGCGCCATTAAAACTTCCTTCATCTACGACACGAATATAACTCTGAACGCTTTGAATCCAATCCATAACACCCTCTTATTGTTTCTATTTGGGAATTAATCACTTTCCAATTCGCTATATTATCATTTGTGAGTGGCTAATTTAAACTGAATTGACGTAAAGTTGTTCAGGAGACGCTATGAGAAAAACACCCATTTTGCTCGCTATGATGATTATCGCGACTGGTCAGGTCGGGGTCAGTATTTACCTGCCTTCGTTGCCTGCAATCAGCCAGTCTTTAAGTGCTAACCAAGCCGATGTTCAACTGCTTGTGACTCTTTTCTTAGTCGGTTTTGGCGCGTCTCAGCTTTTCTACGGACCACTGTCAGATGCGATAGGTCGACGTCCTGTTTTCATCATGGGTCAAGGGGTGTATTTAGTCGGTACAGTGATCTGTCTGATGTTCTCGCATCAGCTTCATCTGTTAATCCTGGGGCGATTACTGCAAGGTTTAGGGGCGGGAAGCGCATCCGTTTTGGGACGCAGCGTACTGCGCGACAGTTACGAAGGCGCTCAACTGACCAAAGCGCTCTCCTATATATCGGTCACCGCATCAATCATGCCGATTGTTGCCCCTGTGCTCGGTGGTTGGATCGCGTTCTATCTTGGCTGGGAAGCGGTGTTTATGTTCGTGTTGATCTACCTGATCGCGATCTTCACTTTAGGTTACTTTGTCCTGCCTGAAACCATGACGTATGGTAAGAGTAAGTTCAATATCATTGGCGTGGTAAAAAACTACGCGGCCTTGATCACCAACAGGCAGGTGTTAACTAGTGCGAGCTATAACTGGATAAGCTATCTGGCCAGCTTAGTCTCGCTATCCGTGATGCCGTTTATCCTCCAACACCAACTTGGTTTAACGGCTGCGGAGTACGGTTCAGTGATGATCATTCCGTCAGCAGGCCTGATGATTGGCAGTATCAGTTTAAATATCCTCAATCGCTATCTATCGACTAGCCAGCTGTTAGCGTTTGCTATTTCGATCATGACGTTTGCAGGTGTGTGGTTATTGGTGACGCCAGTGACCCTGTTTAATCTGGTCTGGGCATTTACCTTACTGACCATAGCGCAAGGGTTATCATTCCCGCTCTCTATTAGCATGCTGTTAGCGCCACATAAGCGCCAGGCTGGTTCGGTTTCGGCTCTGTCCGGGTCGATACAAATGTGTCTCGCAGGCTTGCTTGGTGGCGTCTTGGTGGAGCACTGGGTACAAAGTCAAACTGCTATGGGCGTGTTCTATTTGATCTCCGCCTTGGCGATGAGTGGCGTGTTGTTATCGTCAAGAAAAGCATCAGTTGCTCAGCAAGAGTTTGCTTGATACCTCGTTGGGTATACAATGCCGACAAATTGAATCCAGAGAAGATACCCATGGAACACAAAGAATTTGAAGCACTAGTAAAAACACTGTGTGAGAAAGAGAACTTGCCACAGGCTTTAGAGATCTTAAAAGCGAGTGATGACAGCGAAGTTGCCGAGGCGGCTAACTCGCTCACTGGCCAGTTTGCTTTGGCTGAGGTTGATGGCGCTAAGCGAATTTATCACGTCACAGTTCAGACCAATGAACAAGGCGAAGAGCAAGAGTTTGTTGAGCACGTAATGGATGAAGGCGATGACGTGATTCGTTTTGTTGCCTGGTTCTTTGACGTCATGTTTGATGTTAAGCGCAAAGACACCTACCAAATTGCCGGCAAAACATACCAGCAACCAAAGCGCGCTTAATTGGGATAAATAATGTGATTTAGATCTTGTTTTTATTCTAATTGTGATTAAAATCACGCTCCTTACTATTGAGGAGAGACTCATGAATCACGAATTAGGCAATGCATATCTAGGTCAGATGATCGCCAAGCAAGCCATGCACGATGCACTTTACGGTAAGCCTAAAGCGAAAAAAGCATCATTCATCAAACGTATGATGAAGAAAATGACCAAATAATCGCTGACGTGAAATGGATTTTACATTGGGTGAGGAAGAGTAAGTGCTTCCTTCACTTAATAAAACAAAGCCCT
>NZ_AEVS01000080.1 GCF_000189255.1 Vibrio brasiliensis LMG 20546
TTGACACACAGTGTCAACCCTTTTCTTTTAAATTCAGACAATTAAACTTAAATATTAGCCAGCGCTGCCTGCAACTTTCGACTCGCTCACCACAAGCTCCTCTCGAAGGACGAAGTCCGCTCTAAACTCTCGCAGGGCGAAGCCCGATCTCGCCTCTTAAGCACAGCTCCCTCTAAGAACTCAACCCTTCCAACTTCTCAAAGTAATCCGGGAAAGTTTTTGAGGTACACTTAGGATCGTTAATCGTCACTGGTGTATCGCTTAACGCGACCAGAGAGAAACACATTGCCATACGGTGGTCATCGTAAGTATCGATTGCAGCATGAGTCAGTTGTGCCGGTGGAGTAACGATCAGGTAATCTTCACCCTCTTCCACTTCTGCACCCACTTTGCGTAGCTCTGTTGCCATCGCCGCTAAACGGTCAGTCTCTTTCACACGCCAGTTGTATACATTACGAATCGCGGTTGTACCTTGAGCAAACAGGGCTGTTGTCGCGATTGTCATTGCAGCATCGGGAATGTGGTTAAAGTCCATGTCGACCGCTTTAAGCTCACCTACGCGGGAGATAACGTAATCGTCACCCCACTCGATCTCTGCACCCATTTTTTCAAGCGCATCCGCAAACTGGATATCTCCCTGGATACTCTTCTTGCCAATACCAGTAACCTTAATTTCACCACCCTTAATCGCTGCGGCAGCAAGGAAGTAAGAGGCTGAAGAAGCGTCACCTTCAACTAAGAAATCACCTGGGGCAACATAAGATTGTCCGTGACGAATCACAAACTCTTGGTAATCGTTGTTTTCTACTTCAACACCAAACTGAGCCATGATGTGCAAAGTGATATCGATATAAGGTTTTGAAACCAGCTCACCCACGATTTTGATCGTTACGTCATCTTGGGCAAGCGGCGCCGACATCAAGAAAGCAGTCAGAAATTGACTTGAAATCGAACCATCGATTTCTACAGTGCCACCTTTAAGGCCCGTACCGAAGATTTTCAATGGTGGGTAGTTATCGTTTTCCAGGTACTCAACCTTCGCACCAGCCTGACGCAGTGCGTCAACCAAATGACCGATTGGGCGCTCTTTCATGCGAGGTTCACCAGTTAAGATGTACTCTCCCTGACCCAGACACAACGCTGCTGCCAGAGGACGCATTGCTGTACCCGCGTTGCCTAAAAACAGCTCTAGTGCATCCGTTGCCTGAAAAGGCTTACCTAAACCTTCCACTTCGCACACTGTTTTGTCATCAGATAAACGGTAAGAGACACCTAATTTGCTCAGTGCATTCAGCATATGACGAATATCGTCACTGTCGAGCAAATTGGTTAGTCGTGTTGTACCACTCGCAAGGGCTGCGAGAAGTAATGCACGGTTTGAGACACTTTTTGAACCCGGTAAGTTGACCTCACCATTGACTTTATTGATAGGTTGTAACGTAAGGCTTTCCATTTAAATTGTTATTCCTTGCTCACCCCGCCTTCCTAAACGAGATGATGAAAAATTCTTCGTACTTGCAGCCTATCTAAAAAGTGTGGCTAAAACCAGAGCAAAGTCACAAATAAACTCAATAAATATGTCACCCCATTTTCTCGCCTGTTGAGGTTATTAATACTCTTTATCAACCCTTACGCCATCATCGAAATAGAGTATACGAACCTTGTCCCCTTTCTCGAATAACATGGTGTTATCGATATCCTGAATCACATCAATCAGTTTGCCCTTTTCTGTCTCGATTAGAATCTCAACCAATTTATGTTCCAAGCGATACACCTGATTAGCATTATTTCGTGCGATTCCGGCGCCAGCCACCGCCCCGACAGCTGTTGCAACTTCCTTACCTGTACCGCCACCAAATTGATTACCTACAACACCACCAACAACCGCACCAAGCAGAGTTTCCCAACCGGAACCTTGAGATTTAATGATTTCCTGTTGGGTGATATATCGCACTGTGTCGACCTCACCGAATACCACTTCATTAACCGGTCGGGCGGTATTTCTTTGGTATGCTGCATTGGCAATCAGGGGAAAAACCAATATGATCCACAGCAATTTCTTCATTCTCTTTTCCTCTATTTATTCATGGCACTATATCTGACTGAAATTAACAGCGACGAACTCTGGTTTCCCTCGCCGTTTGAAGCACTTGCTGACCCAAACGGTCTGCTCGCTTTTGGTGGGGACTTACACCCAGACAGGTTGTTACTGGCCTACCAAAACGGTATTTTCCCATGGTATGGGCCAGGCGAACCTATTTTGTGGTGGAGCCCTTCGCCAAGGGCTGTCTTTACTCCTAAGACATTCCAACCAGCAAAAAGTCTCAAAAAATTTCAACGTAAGCAGCAGTACAGGGTCAGCATCGATCACGCAACAGAGAGAGTGATCGACTTTTGTGCCTCTACTCGTCATGAAGATGAAACCTGGTTAAATGAAGATATGCGTGCCGCTTATAAGCAGTTAGCGCGAGCTGGTCACTGCCATTCAGTTGAAGTATGGCATGACGATGAACTGGTCGGCGGACTTTATGGGCTTTCTATCGGTAAACTATTTTGCGGTGAGTCGATGTTTAGCTTAAAAGCCAACGCATCTAAAATCGCCTTATGGTATTTTTGCGAACACTTTCAAAGGCATGGCGGCGAACTTATTGACTGTCAGGTGATGAATCCCCACCTCGCTTCATTAGGGGCTGTAGAGCTACACCGTGAAGATTTCATGCAAAGACTGCTATCATTTAAGAGTCAACAAGTCGTTGAAGGCTGTTTCGACAAACAGTGGCTCACTTGTAATATATGAGGAGATAAATGAGTTCTGATCTACAGCAAATCCGTATTGGACTTACAGACTCACACCAATGCAGCTACTTAACTGATCGTCAGGAGAGAGTGGCAGTCGCACTTGATCCTGCTATGCATTGTGGCTCTAGCTATGAGGTACTGTTGGCCAACGGATTCAGACGTAGTGGTGATACTATTTACAAACCTCATTGCGACAATTGTCAGTCTTGCCAGGCGCTACGCCTTTCTATTCCGGACTTCGCCCCATCTCGCAATCAAAAACGGCTGTTAAAAAAGGCTTCTCAGTTCGAGTGGCAACTTAAAGAAAAGATGGATGACGATTGGTTCGATTTGTATTCACGATATATCGAAGCGCGTCATATCAATGGCTCCATGTACCCACCGCAAAAGAAAGAGTTTGCCCAGTTTTCTCAATGTAACTGGCTCAATACCCAGTTCCTTCATGTCTATCAGGATCAGAAACTTATCGCTGTTGCTGTCACCGATATCCTGTCTAATAGCGCCAGTGCATTCTACACCTTTTTTGACCCAGACCACCCCTTATCACTGGGCACGCTGGCTGTTTTGTTCCAGGCGCAGTACTGTGTCGAACAGGGTAAACAGTGGCTTTATTTGGGCTATCAGATCGATGAATGTCCTGCGATGAACTACAAAGTCCGTTTTCAGCGTCATCAAAGGCTAGTAAATCAGCGTTGGCAAGGGTAGAATACGCCCCAACTTTACATAATTCATTTTTATCGGCATTATGCGCCGGTTGAAATCGTCCATTTTGAAAAGAGGATTAAATGGCTAAAGAAGACGTAATTGAGATGCAAGGCACTGTCCTTGATACTCTTCCAAACACAATGTTCCGTGTTGAGCTAGAAAACGGCCACGTAGTTACTGCTCACATCTCTGGTAAAATGCGTAAGAACTACATCCGTATTCTTACTGGTGACAAAGTAACTGTAGAGATGACTCCATACGATCTATCTAAAGGTCGCATCGTCTTCCGTGCTCGTTAATCTACGATTATCGAATAC
>NZ_AEVS01000079.1 GCF_000189255.1 Vibrio brasiliensis LMG 20546
AGCACCTCTCGAAGGGCGAAGCCCGATCTCGACTCTCAGAGCGAAGCGTTCTAAATTCCCTACTCGCCCGCGACCTTCATCGACTCAAGCAGGATAGACCCAGTCTGAATCTGTGAACGTGTTTCAACGTCATTGCCCACGGCAACGATTTGGTTGTACATATCTTTGAGGTTGCTAGCTATCGTGATTTCAGAGACCGGGTATTGGATTTCACCGTTTTCAACCCAGAAGCCTGCCGCGCCGCGCGAGTAATCACCAGTTACGACATTAACCCCTTGGCCCATCACTTCTGTCACTAATAGACCAGTACCCAGATCTTTAAGCATCTGTTCAAAGTTCTGACCTGTCGATTTAACAAACCAGTTGTGAATGCCACCAGCGTGACCAGTTGGCGTCATATTCATCTTACGAGCAGCGTAACTAGTCAAAAGATAAGTTGCCAATGTGCCATCAGTGATAATTTCACGATCTTGAGTGAAAACACCTTCGCTATCGAATGGTGTTGAGGCCAAGCCACGCAAAACATGAGGGCGTTCAGATACACTGAACCACTCAGGTAAGATCTGCTTGCCTAAATGATCAAGTAAGAACGACGATTTGCGGTAAAGGTTGCCACCACTAATTGCCATCACTAAGTGGCCAAGTAAACCTGTAGCGACGTCCGCAGCAAACATCACTGGGTATTGACCCGTTTTCAACTTTTGCGCATCGAGACGACTCACTGTCTTCTCGGCTGCTTTCTGACCTACGATTTCAGGTGTCCACAAGTCATCTTTATGGCGAGCGACAGTGTAGCTATAGTCACGCTCCATCTCGCCATTGCTACCCTGACCAATCACACAGCAGCTAGTGCTATGACGGCTTGATGCGTAGCTAGCCAATAGACCATGGCTGTTACCGTAAACTTTCAGACCATAGTGACTGTCGTAGCTTGCGCCATCACTCTGTTTGATTTTATCGCTGTAAGAAAGCGCCTGTTGTTCAGCGGCGATTGCAATCTGTGCAGCCATATCTGGATCAGGAGTATCAGGATGGAAAAGATCCAAGTCAGGAATTTCCTTAACCATCAGTTCCTTTGGCGCGGGACCTGCAAATGGGTCTTCTGAAGTGTATTGAGCGATATCCAGCGCAGCGAGTACCGTTTGCTGAATTGCCTTCTCACTTAAGTCAGAAGTTGAAGCGCTGCCTTTACGCTGGTTACGGTAAACCGTAATACCCAGAGCACCATCGCTATTAAACTCGACATTTTCCACTTCACACATGCGAGTAGAAACACTTAACCCCGTGGTCTTGCTAATAGCAACTTCAGCCGCATCAGATTTCTCTGCAGCCATATCTAAAGCTTTTGCCACTGCCGCTTCTAACTCAACGCGCTGTTGAGCAACTTGCTGTCTTACGTCCATATTTAGTTCAATTCTCAAGATCAATTGCCATTAGAATAACAAGAATTTCGCTTTCTCCCCACGATTCTTGTTAAAATAGAGAAATAGATGTTCAAATAAGGCAGAAAGATGGCACGTAAGAATCAAAAAGCGCCATGGGAAGAAGAGGAAGAGATCATTTGGGTTAGTAAAACCGAAATGAAACGTGACATGGAAGAGTTACAAAAGCTCGGCGAAGAACTCGCTAGCCTTAAACCTTCGGTGCTAGAAAAATTTCCACTAAGTGAAGACCTTGCAGAAGCAATCAAAGACGCGCAACGTTTCAAAAACGAAGCTCGTCGTCGCCAACTGCAATATATCGGTAAGCTGATGCGCTTCGAAGATCCAGAGCCACTACAAGCCGCTCTGGACAAGGTGCGCAACAAACACTCTCAAGCGACTGCTGAACTGCACAAACTTGAGCAACTACGTGACCGTATCATTGAGCAAGGCGATGCTGCTATCAATGATGCTGTAGAGCTTTACCCAACAGCAGACCGTCAACGTCTTCGCCAGCTTGCTCGTCAGGCAGCTAAAGAAAAATCCGCCAATAAGCCAGCTAAAGCTTCGCGCGAGATTTTCCAAATGCTGAAAGCGCTAAACGAAGAAGAGATTTAAGCGCGAAAACTTACAAAGGGTTGGCACACAGTGCCAACCCTTTCTCTTTAATTCAGACAATTAACTCATTGACCGCAGGTACCTATCCAAGGGCGCAGCCGATTCTGAATTCTATCAGGACGAAAGCCTTTCCCTGTTTCACTCTCCGGCTCGGACAAATTCACTCAGTGTCTGATTAGGGTTCTTCGTTGAGAGCTGTTCAATACTTCCTGCGACTTCAACCTTTCCACCAGCAACAAAGATAAAATCACTCGCTATCGCTTTAGCATCGCTAATGTGATGCGTCACCATTAGCACGGTTATCTGCCTCTCTTTTGCCAGTTTATTTACCAGTGCTAACATCTCTTCTCGCAAGATAGGGTCCAGAGCAGAAAAAGGCTCATCCAGTAGCCAGATTGAGTGGGGCTGCACGAAGTTTCTGGCTAAGGCGACACGCTGGCGCTGACCACCAGAAAGCTGTTCAGGTAAGCGTTCAAGATAGCTATCTACGCCAACCTGCTTAGCCGCCAGTTCGACCTGCTTATGCTGTTCAGCAGTCAGCTTCAAGCCGGGGTGCAATCCCAACCCAATATTTTGTCGCACCGTTAAATGGGCAAATAAATTGTGCTCCTGAAATAACATCGCAAATGGGCGCTGATGTGGCTCTTTGCCCACTAGATTAACGCCGTTGACTTCAATTCGCCCTTTACTCGGCTCAATAAAGCCAGCCACTAATGCCAGCAGTGTCGACTTCCCTGCACCACTTGGTCCCATCAAAGCAACAATGGAGCCTTGTTCAATACTCACATCAAAATGAAACAACTCATTGTGATAGTAATAATCAACCTTAGTCAGGGTTAGCATAATTTACCTTTGAATTGGCTTTTAACAAGGTTTCAATAATAGTGAAGCAACCAACACTGAGTAGCAACAGGGTTAATGAAACGACAGCGGCGGCGTCCATTTGATAGCTACCAAGCAGTTGGAACAGATAGAGTGGTAAGGTGCGGAACTCTTGGCTACCAAACAGGGCGATGGCACTTAAATCACCGATGGCAAACATAAAGCTGATGGCAAACGCATGTGCCAAAGGTTTTTTGAGCGCTTTCCACTCTACCACTCGGAAACGTTGCCAGCCTTTCATTCCCAGACTGGCACAAAGATATTGATATTGCTGCTCTACATGCAGCATTGGCTGGGCTAATGTCTTGATTACGTAAGGAAGCCCCATCAAGGCATTAACTGCCACAACGACAAAAAAGGCCAGACTAAATACGTCAGTAAAGCTTCGCAGCAATAAGAAAATACCCGTAGAGATAACCAGACCCGGTGTGACAAGAATAATCGTGCCGATCAACTCAATATGGTCGGCACTCTTTTCCCGCGTGTTCAGTCTTAACCTTCGGCTGGTAATCAGAATAGCGATACCAGCCAGCACGGCAATAAAGCTCGCAATGGTTGCAACCTTGATTGAAGCCCACAGTGCAAGCCAAAAACGGCTATCACTAAACACTTCAATCGCCTGACTGTTTACACCACTCAACACGACCATCAGTAAGGGAGGAAGAACCAGCAACATAGCAGCGACTATCCAGCCCCAGTCCCAACACTTTGAAGCAAGCGTGTCTTTACACAGATAAATATAGTTTGAGTGAGACCCCGGTGTGACAGAAATCGGTTTAGCCAGTCGCTGGATCGTTAACGCCATCATGCCACACAACATCATCTGCCAAATCGCAAGAAGTGCCCCGGCCTGAAGGTCAAAATCAAACTTGATCGCCTGGTAAATTGCCAACTCAATTGTTGTTGATTTAGGCCCTCCGCCAAGAGCCATGACGGTGGCAAAACTGGTAAAACAGAGCATAAAAACCAGCCCACAAACATGTGGAAGCTGTTGCTTGATTCGAGGCCACTCTATCCAACGAAACTTATCCCAATGCCCCATACCTAAGTGAACACAGAGCTTATGTTGCTGCTGAGGAATAGAGTCCAAAGCCTGTAGCAAGAGTCGTGTCGCGTATGGAAGGTTGAAGAACACATGTGCGAGCAAGATTCCGTTCAGACCATAGATGGAGAAAGGTAGCTTGTTGTCAAAACTCTCAAGCAATTGAGCCACTAACCCACTGTTGCCGTAGATAGCCAGTAACCCAAACACTCCAACCAAGACTGGCAGAACTAAGGTGGTGGCAAAAAGTTTCAACAACAGAGATTTACCCGGGAACTGGCGACGAGATAACGCGTGAGCAACAGGGATTGCTAAGCCGACACTGAGCAAAGTAGAGAGGAATGACTGGTAGAAACTGAACTTTGTTACGTGACGATAGTAAGGATCGCTCCACACATGGCTAACGTCCAGGGTTGGTGCATTAACCAGCAATGCACCTAAGGCAGATACAACAAAGGTCGCGAT
Organism: Vibrio brasiliensis LMG 20546; assembly: GCF_000189255.1. GTDB lineage: Bacteria > Pseudomonadota > Gammaproteobacteria > Enterobacterales > Vibrionaceae > Vibrio > Vibrio brasiliensis. The sequence goes on from NZ_AEVS01000079.1 coordinate 4,429, forward strand.
AAACATCGCGACCCAAATGCCTATTTTTGGAATGTTACGCAAAAGACAGCCTTAGAAAGTTAATGCGCTCTGCCACTCACGAATCCATGACTTACGATTTTCTGCCACTTCGTCTGCGCTGAAGCCTAGTGCTTTACTTGGAACAGTCAGAGTATCAAAACCTTTTGGCAGCTCGACGTTAGTCACTGGATACATCCAGTTACCCGTTGGCATCGCTGATTGAAAGCCTTCGCTGAGAATAAAGTTCATAAACTCATCCGCCAACTTTTCGTTTTTTGAGCCCTTCACTTTTGCCGCGACTTCCACTTGAGTGTAATGGCCTTCGGCAAAGTCAGCAGCAGCGTATTTAGCATCGTTTTCTGCGATTAGGTGGTAGGCAGGTGACGTGGTGTAAGAAAGAACTAAGTCAGATTCACCTTCAAGGAACATCGAATAAGCTTCTGACCAACCTTTAGTTACGGTAACGGTTTTCTTCGCCAGATTTTGCCACGCCTGAGTCGTCTCATCGCCATAGACAGACTTCATCCACAGCATTAATCCCTGACCCGGTGTTGAAGTACGTGGATCCTGATAAATCACTTTCAGATCATCACGAGACTCAACCAGCTCTTTTAAGCTCTTCGGTGGGTTAGCCAGCTTTTCCTTGTTGTAGACAAACGCAAAGTAACCAAAGTCATAAGGGACAAAGGTAGCGTCATTCCAACCATTTGGCAGCGTCACGGCGCTGGTATCAACATTATGCTGACTCAGCAGACCGGTTTTTTTCGCCTCTGCCATCAAGTTGTTATCCAGACCAAGCACGATATCTGCTTTGCTGTTGCCGCCTTCTAAACGTAAACGGTTCAGAATCGAGACACCATCATCCAGAGCCACAAAATTTACATCACAGCCACACTGTGCTTCAAATGCCTTTTCAACCGTTGGGCCTGGGCCCCAGTCTGCGGCAAAAGAGTCGTAGGTATAAACTGTCAAAGTGTTATCTGCAGCCAGTGCAGAAAATGAAGCCAAACCGGCGATGGCTAAGGTACTGATTGAAATGGTGTTTAGAGTGGTTTTCACTGCTCGCTCTCTCCTTGTATGAGCGGCACAGGCTTGAGGGACGGTATAGATAGAAATGTCCAGACTCAATTCCTACGCCAGCATTATCTGGTTCAGGTACACGGGTCCCGAGCAAGGCTCGATCTCAGCTGAGTCCAATATAGCTTGGCTCAATAGCTCCCCGATGAGTAACGAACAAATTGTAATAGTTATGAGACTCAATAGCTAGCGCTGATGAGAACAAGTATTAGCTGCGCTGATCATAGCCCCAACGAGGCACCAGACCCTGGTCGACCCCAAGGTGATCCAGAATTCGCGCCACCATAAAATCGACCAGATCTTCGATTGATTTTGGCTGGTGATAAAAGCCCGGAGCAGCAGGCATAATTGTGACGCCCATCGTGGAGAGTTTGTGCATGTTCTCCAGATGAAGCGTCGAGAACGGTGTCTCTCGAACTACCAATAATAGTTGCCCGCGTTCTTTCATTACCACATCCGCAGCACGCTCGATAAGGTTATCTGACATACCGTGCGCAATCGCGGCAACACTACCAGCAGAGCACGGACATACCACCATCTGCTTTGGTGCAGCTGAGCCAGATGCGACAGGTGAGAACCAGTCATCTTTGCCGCATACAACCAATTTATCTACGTCGCATTTCAAATGGTCGACCAAAGCTTGCTGAGCCGCTTCTGGATGGGCGGGCAATTTAAGATCATGCTCGGTCGCCAGAACCACTCGGGCAGCAGACGAGATCAACAGATACACTTGATAATCCGCTGCTAATAGGCACTCTAACAAGCGCAGTCCGTATGGCGCGCCAGATGCACCAGTAAAAGCTAAAGTAATCGCTTTTTGTTGTTTGTTCATATTTTAAAACTACGTTATTCGGCGAGTTTTGCCAAAAGCTTGCCGTGAATACCTTCAAAGCCACCATTACTCATCACCAGAATATGGTCACCTGATTTTGCGCTGCTGACGATCTTATCGACCAGTTGATCCACCGAATCACTTACCTGAGCGGGTTGCTGACATTGGCGGGCAATATCTTCGACAGACCATTCGATACTTTCAGGCTGATAAAGGAAAACTTCATCTGCCTTGGCCAGGGACGCCGCTAAGGTATCTTTGTGAACACCACGCTTCATCGTTGCGCTGCGGGGTTCAAGCACGGCGATAATCTTATTATCGTCACCGACCTTGTTACGTAATCCACCTAAAGTAAGTTCAATGGCGGTTGGATGATGGGCAAAATCGTCATAGACAGTGACGCCATTCACCTCACCTTTAAGTTCAAGACGACGTTTAGTATTGATAAATTTAGCCAGTGATTCACACGCTAAATCTGGTGTCACGCCAACGTGACGAGCAGCTGCAATAGCCATTAAGGCATTATCAACATTGTGGTCACCGACTAAATCCCAGTTAACAATGCCAACTTCTTCTCCCTGGAAGAACACTTTGAACTGAGAGCCATCTGCAATCAGCTTTTCAGCCTGCCAGTCACCCTGTTTTCCACTGAATTCGGTTTCGCTCCAACAGCCACGGCTCAATACATCTTCAAGATCCATATCCTGCTTTGGAGCCAGAATTCGTCCATTGCCAGGAACAGTGCGAACCAAATGATGGAATTGGCGCTTGATCGCTTCGAGATCATCAAAAATATCCGCATGATCGAACTCAAGATTGTTCATCACCAGCGTGCGTGGATGGTAATGGACGAACTTAGAACGCTTATCAAAAAAAGCACTGTCGTATTCGTCCGCTTCGACAACAAAGAAGACACTTTCGCCTAGTCGAGCTGAAACACCGAAATTACCCAACACGCCACCAACAAGGAAGCCTGGCTGGTAACCACAATCTTCAAGAATCCAGGCCAGCATACTTGAAGTGGTGGTTTTACCGTGAGTCCCCGACACCGCCAGTACCCAGCGGTCATGGAGCAGGAACTCTTGCAGCCATTGTGGGCCTGAGGTGTAACGAATCTGACTATTTAGCACATATTCCACACATGGGTTACCACGACTCATGGCGTTGCCGATAACGACAAGGTCAGGTGCAGGATCAAGCTGAGACGGGTCAAAGCCTTCTATAATTTCAATACCTTGCGATTCCAACAAGGTGCTCATTGGCGGATACACGTTGGCATCACTCCCCGTCACTTTGTGTCCAAGTTGGCGAGCTAATATCGCTGCGCCACCCATGAAGGTGCCGCATATTCCCAAGATATGAATGTGCATAACTGACTTTGTCCTAGGCAAAAAATATTCTGCTCATTATGGCGACAAAGCACTGAAAAGCGAACCACTTTGATCACTCTATCGGATGTTAACCCATTCAGTTGATTACTCTTCATCCACCCACTCTGCTTGAAATACCAATGTAAGTCGCCAGAGAGTCGACAAATAAATTGAGATCTCAAACAGTTAGTTCATTACCAATAAAAAGATCTTACTTTTAAAATTAATACGGGCGCTGATTAAAGATCCGTAAGAGATCGACACTGTCCACTCCCCTTATTTTTGAGCGACTTTTAAAGGAAAAACCATGTCTGGAATGCGCACCCTTGGCGAGTTCATTGTTGAAAAGCAAGCGGACTTCCCCCACGCTAGCGGTGATCTATCATCCCTACTCTCTTCTATTCGTCTTGCAGCAAAAATCGTTAACCGCGAAATTAATGCTGCTGGTCTTGGAGATATTACTGGTGCTGTTGGTACTGAGAATGTTCAAGGCGAAGATCAGCAAAAACTAGATGTCTATGCTAACGACAAATTTAAAGCCGCTCTTGAAGCTCGAGATCAAGTGTGTGGCGTCGCTAGTGAAGAAGAAGATGAAGCAGTAGCGTTTAATAAAGAGCTCAACAAAAATGCTAAGTATGTTGTTTTAATGGACCCGCTAGACGGTTCTTCTAACATCGACGTTAACGTTTCTGTTGGCACTATCTTCTCAATTTATCGTCGTGTGTCCCCTATCGGCACACCACCTACAGAAGAAGACTTCCTTCAACCTGGCCACAAACAAGTTGCTGCTGGTTATGTTATCTATGGTTCTTCAACCATGCTGGTATACACAACAGGTAACGGCGTTAACGGCTTCACCTACGATCCATCGCTAGGTACTTTCTGTCTTTCTCACGAGAACATGATGATCCCTCAAGATGGCAGCATCTACTCGATCAACGAAGGTAACTACATTCGCTTCCCACTAGGTGTGAAGAAGTACATTAAGTACTGTCAGGAAAATGATCCAAGTGAGAACCGTCCATACACTTCACGCTACATTGGCTCTTTGGTTGCTGACTTCCACCGCAACCTGCTGAAAGGTGGTATCTACCTTTACCCAAGTACCCAAAGTCACCCAAGCGGCAAACTGCGTCTGCTGTACGAATGTAATCCAATGGCTTACATCATTGAGCAAGCTGGTGGTGTCGCATCTGACGGCGTTAACCGTATTATGGATATCAAACCAACTGAGCTACACCAACGTGTGCCTTTCTTCGTTGGTTCTAAAAACATGGTTAAGAAAGTTGAAGAGTTCTTAGAGCTTAATCGCGAAGAGAGCTAATCAATACACTGCCGATAAAAAGAGCCGACAACTGTCGGCTCTTTTTTTCTCTGATGATCAGAACATCGAGCCAGCGGTCGAGTTTCTCCCAGAGATATAATCCTGATTAAAAAACGGGTCAAGCTGGTCGCATATTCCAAGATACGGTTTGCCTGTTACTCCCAGCATATAAGCATTTTGCCCGCAGTAACTTTCACGTCCCTTTTCATAGCCCATAATGTACGCAGTATAGAGCTCCTGATTGAGGTAGTTACCTTGATCCAGTTTAGCAAGCTGCTTCTCCGACTGCTGTAAATAGCCCTTCTCAGCTCTTGCTTGTCCATAGTCAAACCAGTCGCCCTGCACACTGCTCAGCGGCGTTGGTTGCGAGGCACAACCAACTAACAGCAGTAATCCGAGTGTCAGTATGTATCTCATTCTCCCCTCCTTTCGTGGGCAGTTTCCTCAGACTTTACACAGACAGTCCCGGATTCTATACCTTTTGAGACCAGTCTCCCGAGGCGATTAACACATCCAGCTGGCTAATGTCCTGATAGATATACACCCAAGCGAGACCAAATGTGGTCTCAATCTGCTCGCGGCGATAGGTAACCGGTACATCTTCAATGATATCCAGCTGCTTCAAGGTCTGATCATCGATAAGATAGACCTCGCCGAAAATCGCACTATGCCCTTCTGTTACGGCTGGATAAGCGCCAAGATCATATAGGCTATAAACCGGAGGCGTCGTGAAGTTACCCAGACACTGAGAGTTGGCTAATAAATGGTGATTACGCTCTCCGTGGCGTAAGGTTCCATAAACAAAAACTAAATGTTGCATCGCTTTCCCTGGCTGCTAGTTAAATTCAAACTGGTACAGTACATCTACCGCACTATCAACACCTGAAATAGCCTCAAGATAGAGATCCTGCATCAAACGATATCGCACGGTAAATTCACCCACTGAGTCGAAGATACCAACCCCATATTTCACTTGTAGTCCCGGTAAAATATAGCCACTTACCGTCACCTGCGAGTCGTCACCTGTGCCAGCAGTATCAAGTTGAAGATCTTGTACACCAAATGCCTGACCAATCTCACCAACAACACGACCACTCTTCGCCAAACTTAAACCAATCAAAGTGGTTGTCATCGCATTACCACCAGCTTCGCCATCAATATCCTGACCACGCAATAGATAAGATAGCGCGTTTGCCTGTGGCATGGCGGGGTCGGAGAAAATAGTCACAGTAGGCTCGCTAGCAGGCCCGGTCACTTTGACACCAGCGGTAACATCATCCCGAGTATTATCCGGATTTCGAATCGCTGAAATCTGCACATAAGGTTGGTCGACCGGACCATTCATCAGAATCTTCCCTTCCTTGATGATCAAGTCCTGACCAAATGAACGGTACGAACCATCAGTGATATTCACTTCACCAGTCACAAATGGGCCTTTGTCTTTCTGCGCCACATTAAGATTACCAACCAAACCGCCTTCCAGACCAAATGCTGAGAGCTTAAAGTCGTCGCCAATCTTAATATTGATATTGGTTTCAACAGCAAATGGGACTGAACTTTCATTCTCGACAGGTTGCAGTTGATCATTCAACAGTACCTGGTCTTTAGAAACCCCAACCGCACTCGGTGGTAGCTCCTCTACGACTATTCGTCCCCACGGCAGGGAGATATCGCCATCAACCCGCGCAAACTTCGGCGAGGCGGAAATCGTCATATCCGGTTGGACTTTAATCTTAACCATAGGTGGCACGTTGACCATTAGCTCTTCAGCAAAGACCCGAACATTCGTGCTCCAATCCTTGAGATCGTGCCAGTCAGCATCACCTGCAACTTCGAGATCGCCATCCGGAGTATGAATGTTAGCCGCCAGTGTTGCCTCATAACCCGCAAAGTTAATCGCTAGACGACCAGAGTCCACTTCTACTGGAGATATATCACCTTTGAGCAATATATTATCTATTACAAACTGACCGTTCACCTTCGGCTGTACCGCCGGACCAGTGATCTGCAGATCGGTAGAGATATTTGACTCTAGCTTACTGTACTCCCCGATAACCGGAGCTAAGAAGTCTAAGTTAAATGTGCTCAGTTTTAGACGACCATCCAACTGCTTATCTTTATCTAAAACATCTGGAATGGTCATGTTGCCAGAGATATCACCGTTGTCAGTAACATCCAGTAACCAGTCTGCCTGTAGCTTGTTTTCTGCCAGTTCAGCATTCAGATTAACGCTCTGCCAACCGATATGAATTGGTTGCTCTAACTGCTGAGTCGCCTGACCTTTAGTAAGGTCGACCGCGGCTTTTAACTGTGGTGCACTGTCCGGTGACCACTTAGCCCACACCTTAGCGTTGGCTTGCCCTTCAATAAGCGTCTCTTTCGGCACAAAGGCCTTAATCTGATCAAAATCGAAATTGGTCAGGCTCACAGCAGCCTCACCGCTTTGACCCACTTTAATATCCTGTTCAAGACATAAACTAGAATCTGCCTGCAACCAACAGTGCGCTGCTACAGCAACTTGCTGCGTTGCCATTTCAAAGCCCAATTTGGTCGCTTGATTGAGGCGCCACTCACCTTGTTGTGATGAAAGGGTCATGCGTTCTAACGTACCATTCCACGCGAGATCTGGCTTATCCACCAGCACACCGTCAAGAGCTAAGCTGGTAGAGGCGATATTTGATGTGACATCCAACTGCACCTGATGCTGCTGCTGGTTTCCGGAAAAGTTGAGGCTAACATCATCAACCAGATAATCTTGATATTTAGCCTTAGTCACTTGCAGGGAAAGTTGACCAGCCGGTGCAGGTAGTGGAGCAACATTACCCTTTAATGCTACTTTTTCAATTTGAGCTTGTTGCTGCCAGTCCAGAGCTTCAACCTCAAGAGCCAGTCCAACTCGTGGTTCTTTCAAAGCACCGCGCAGAGAAACATTACCGACCGCCTTACCTTGTAAATCTGGCACCGTCTTGATCAAGTCCGGGAAGTTAATCGCTAAATCCAGTCGCCACTCTTTGTCCAGCTCACCTTTCGCCTGAATACTATTCGGACCGTGTGACATCACCAGTCCATCAGTACGCAAACTCAACTCGCTATTACCCTTAGTATCTTTAGCGCTCAGAGCACCTTCGATATTAAGAGGGTATTCACGTAACACCCCATCGATATCCAGTTTTGGCACATCAACCTGCCAACCGCCCTGTTGCGTCAGACTCCCCGTGGTGGAAATAATCCCGCTAAGATCGCCTTCTGCTTCTGGCCACTGTAGTCCCGGTTGAATATGACTAAGCGAGAGACTAGCAGCCCAGTTAATGGGCTCATTCCAATCAGCCATTACATCGCCAGAGACTGTGCCACCTAATGTCTCTATATCAACCTTACTCAAATTGACATGAGATAAGTCACCATCACCCTCTAATGACAAAGTGACGTCGGGAAGATCCTTGCCTTTGATATCCGTCGCAAGAGAAAGTTGATACCCGTCTAATGAGCCACTGGTTTTCAGTGAATCAAGTGAGACGAAGTAATCACCTTTACCCTTAAGTGGCCACTGTACTTCCCCCTGCACAACAGAGATATCAAATGGAATTTTTGCGTCGAGTGGCTCCAGTTGGGCTGATAACTCTGCCTTTGCCAAACCAGAAAGTTTAGCTTTCAGCCCAAGGTCAGCGACGCTGCCTGAAGCCGTCAGATTAAGCTTTTGACCTGCAGCAATTTCCTCTCGGATAGTGGCGTCCAGCGACAGTGACAATGGATAGTCACCGCTCAGAGTCACATCTGTCTGAAGCTGTGCTTCCACTTGTGGCATGTCGAGTTCTAAAGTGTCGACGACAATCTGTGAACCTTTTGCTCTCGCCGCTAAACCAAGATGATGAACAATAATTGGTGTCTCTTGCTCAAGCTTAAAATCCTCAACATCAAGGCGGACTAACTCAACCTGCAGTGGTAACTCAACATTCGGCAGAGTAATAGTCTGTGCTTCTTGTTGAGCCTTTTCCGCTTTCTGCTCTTGTTCGGTGTCCGTTACGCCTGCTTCACCCGGCGCTAGTTTGACGAATGGCGTCAGTAGCTTAGTTGTGTTGATACGTAAGCGGTTACCCTGAAAGGATGCACTTGAGGTAAATGATTGCCATGAGATTTGGTTACCCAACACATCAAGGTTAATGTCATTGAGTTCCAGCCAGCTAACTTTGACTGGGATTGGCGAGGTAATTTTTGTTGATGTCGTTTCTGGTGCGGGCTCTGCCTCCGATGTCGGCTCTGGCAACTGAGGCATAGAGAAGTCCAGTCCATTGATTGCCAGCTCATCAATACATACGCTCGGTTCAGTAAAACAAGTCGGAGTGACCGCCAGAGTGAGTGACTTGATCTTAGTGTCAACGTAAAGGGTGTCATCTTTAAATTCGACACCATTAAGGGTAAAACGAGGAAAGATTGCCCCTTGAGTTGAAGTCACTTTTAATTGAGGGACAAACTTTTCTGCCCCCCATAGCGCAAAGTTCAATCCAGTATTAGTAAATAACAGAACACCCAAGGCTACTAATAACGTCATTAGCAGCGATAACAAAATCAGTGATAGCCATTTTGACCACTTAATTACAACACGGGTCATAGCTCAGGTCCTAAAGTGAAGTGGATCTTAAATTCATCGCCCTTAGCCGCATCCAGTCCCCAGGCAAAATCAAGTCGGATTGGGCCGACAGGAGAAGCCCAGCGGACACCAACACCTGTACCTCGTTTAAAATCTGGCGTGTCATTGAATGCATCACCGACATCATAGAAAACGGCTCCCCACCAATCGCCATAAACGCGATACTGGTACTCAAGTGAACTGGTTGCGATGTATTTGGCACCGGTTAAAGCACCGCTGGCATCTTTTGGCGAGATACTCTCATAACCATAACCGCGCAGATTATTGTCACCACCAGCAAAGAATCGTAACGAAGGAGATAGCTTATCAAACTCTTCAGCAAAGTTAGCGCCGCCATCTATTCTGAATATTCCGCGATGATTTTCGCCAATACCACGAATCCAGGTCATTGCGCCTAATAAACGAGTGACACGCGTTTCTGACAACATACTAGGGTCGCCATACTCAAGAGTTAAACTCTGACGGTCACCCCACATCGGCATAGCTCCGCCTCGGATACGACTGCGAGAGAATGAAATGCCCGGCAAAAGAAACTGAGCATTGTCATCTTGCAGGCCCTGTTCGTAATTTTCGAGTAGATAACGTACATACAAGGTTCGGTGCCAGCCATTATCCAGCACCCAATGACGCTCCAACGCAAGGTTAGATTCGAGACTCTTAGTATCTCGACTATCTAGGTTCTTCATACCATATTGAATACGGTAGTATTCATTCAACACGTCATCTAACGGAATACGATAACCTGCTGTAATTGTCTGCTCTGGTTTGGACAGCGAGAAACTACTATCAAAGCTATGTCCCCGACTATTGACCCAAGGTTTTTTCCATTTCAACGAGCCACGTACTCCTACGTCAGTCGAGTAGCCGAGGCCAGTTTCCAGCTGATTTCGCGCCTGAGGAGCCAGTGACACCTTCATTGGCAGCTCACGCCCCTCGCCAAGTTTGGTCAGGTCAGGCTCGACAAATACCGACGAGAACCAGTCAGTGTTAGACAGATTCTGGTTGTACTCACCGACTTTAGCCACTAAGTAAGGTTCCCCTGAATCATAAGGAGCAAGTGACTCAACTCGATCTTCTTCTATCTGACTACCAGTAATGCTGTTTTTGCCAAAGTGGTAACGAATACCACTGTCGAAATGAAGGCGAATGAATGCTTGGTTGAGGCCTGGGGCAACTTCAAGACGACTCTGAGTAAACTCCCCTTCAAAATAACCACGCTGCAGGGCCAGATTTCGAATAGAGCTCTTTAGCGCATCGTAAATGTTGTGTTGTAGCGGTGCGCCCTTCTGTAAGCCGCTATTTTCGATCAACTTGCTGAACTCTGGGTCTTTACCGGCCTCGCCTGAGATCTGAATATCGAGCTGCTCGATCCGCGTAACAGGACCTGGGTCGATACTAGCGGTAATGACTGTCTGATCGGCAGAGACACTAAAATCGTAACTAGGGTGGTAATAACCCAAAGCATTCAAAGATTCCGTGAAATTTCGCTCCAGACGAGCCTTGAAGCGCAGGCTAACTTCGTAGTCTTCTTCGGGAATGGAAGATAAGTAAGCTTCAACATTATCCAGTAGTGCGCCATCTACTCCATTAATCTCAAGATCAACATCGTTAGCCCACGCTGTCGAGGTGAGAGAAGCAAGAGCGATTAAGACTGGTAAAGGTTTGGTGATCATGCTTAATTATCTATTTACATCATGTTAGGCAATAATAACGCCAGAAAAAAAATAAGTCTGTATGAAAACAGTCAACTAGGCGGTCTATCTCATATTACTCAGCAAGGATAATCACGATGCTCGACAAACAAACCATGATTAATGCGCAAGATGCGCTGCCAGGTAGAAATACTCCGCTAACTATCGATGATAGCCATTTCGTCAATCAGTCCAGTTTGACAGCAAAACCAGCACAAGGTTGCCAAGAGATATTATTTGGTATGGGGTGCTTCTGGGGTGCTGAACGTCTGTTTTGGCAGTTAGATGGAGTGATCAGTACTTCTGTCGGCTATTCAGGTGGATTCACTCCTAACCCAACCTATGAAGAAGTGTGTAGCGGTCAGACAGGCCACACTGAGGTTGTCCGTGTAGTATTTGATCCTAAAGTTATCTCGACTAAACAACTACTGCAGGCTTTTTGGGAAAAACATAACCCTACTCAAGGTATGCGTCAGGGTAATGACCTTGGCACTCAATACCGCTCAGCCATTTATGTATATAGTGATGAGCAGTATCAGGCTGCAATCGAATCAAAGCAGACCTACCAACAACTGCTGGGCGGCGAGCAACATCAAATCACCACAGAAATCCTTCCTGCGGGTAAATACTACTTTGCCGAAAACTATCATCAGCAATATCTGGCAAAAAATCCCAATGGTTATTGTGGCTTAGGTGGTACGGGAGTCTGCTTCCCACCTCAATAAAACGTAAAGCAAAAAGTCGCCTCAAGGGCGACTTTCTTTTTAATCTCAGATAGTTGTGCGGTTTAGTTACACTGGCAGAGCAGCGATAGCTTGATTTATCTCTTTATACGTCATCAGCTTCTGTGAGTCTTTAACATCCGGTAGTAGTACTTTCCCGTTATCAAATTTAAACTTTCCAACTCCAGTTATAACAAACTGACCTTTAAACAAAGTTTTAACAAATCGCGCAACCTGATGTGGACGATAGGTTGTAAATTCACGCAGCATAACACCCCCAACTTCCTGTTAAATGCTTATAAGCTTTGCTTTTCGTTCCATTCCTTAGAACTTGTGTGGATTATACCTGATATCGAATTCATGAACAGCCATTTGTTAACAATTTGATCACACTTCAGGACAATTCGCTACCCAAGAAAAAAATTCGGTATATACTTTTTCTCGCACTATCAAAAGGAATAACATAATGAAAAATAAAACCCTTCTTACCCTAGCAATCGCATGCTCTCCAACTCTTGCTTTTGCTCACAACATCACTGTAGGTCAAGCTGTACCCGCTGTAGAGGTAGAGAGCCACGGAGAAATCATTCTCAAAGGGGATGACACCACTTTCCAGACATGGTCTAGCCAAGACATGATCGGCAAAGTGCGCGTTATTCAAGCCATCGCTGGACGCAGTAGTTCCAAAGAACTTAACGCTCCTCTAATGGCAGCTATTACCGCCGCTAAGTTCCCAGAACAAAGCTATCAGACAACCTCTATCATCAACCAAGATGACGCCATCTGGGGAACAGGATCATTTGTGAAATCGTCTGCGCAAGACAGCAAGAAAGAGTTTCCATGGTCATCAATGGTTTTAGATGAGGAAGGGACAGTCGCGAGCAACTGGGATTTAGCTGAAGAGTCGTCTGCTATCATCGTTCAAGACAAACGGGGCAGCGTGCTGTTTGTTAAAGAGGGTGCTCTGAATGATTCTGAGATCCAGCAAGTATTGAAGCTAGTCAAAGAAAACATCTAGTAATCTCATAGTTAGGTTTCACCTTTCGAGTGGAGTTGTTATAGTATAACAATTCCACTTTTTGTTTGTTCTCGCCGTGTTGATATCTCGCCAGTTTTCCATTCGTTCTATGACGGTTGCCCTGTTTGCAGCCGCACTAGTGCTATGGCTGAACTTTGCCTATATCGACCACCAGTACGAGCTTTCGTCAACTCACCATAGTGAACATCACTGCCAACTTTTTGCCAGTGGATTACATGGAGCGAGTCCGGCCCCTCTCAATCTCCTTACTGCCCCACTTAACTTGCGACCAGACGTTACCCTAACGACTCGTGTCCAGGAAGTGGTGTTTTATGCCTATCAACCGCGCTCTCCGCCTCTTTCTTGATTATATTTAAAACAATTACTTAAACATTATTCCCTTTATCGGGCACAGTTACTTTATTAAATATTTTCAGGAATCAAAATGAACAAGATTACTCCTCTTGCGTTGGGTGTTGCCCTGGCTACTAGCTCTCTGGCATATGCAGAAGAAGGTTTCCGCCAGCACGGTGCCCATGTCCATGGCCAAATTGAATTTAACATTGCTCAAGATGGCAATGAGCTACTTGTAGAGATAACAGCCCCGGGTGCAGATGTGGTTGGTTTTGAACACGCACCTACAAATGACGCAGAAAAGCAGCAGCTAAAAGACGCTGTAGCCAAACTGAGCCATGCTGATAATGTATTCACTCTAACTTCTGCAGCTGGTTGTAAAGTCGAGCACCAATCTGTTACTCACACTTTAGGCGCAGATAAGCATGATCATGATGAGCACCATGACCACGACAAACACGATCATGAAGAGCATCATGACCATGACAAGCATGATCATGAAGAACATCATGACCACGACAAGCACGATCATGAAAAGCATCATGACCATGACAAGCACGATCATGAAGAGCATCATGACCATGACAAGCACGATCATGAAGAGCATCATGACCATGACAAGCACGATCATGAAGAACATCATGACCACGACAAGCACGATCATGAATCAGGTGGCCATGGTGAGTTCACCGTTGAGTATCACTACGAGTGTGACAATGTTTCTGCTATCAGCAACATCGAAACATCATGGTTCTCTCAGTTCCCTAGCACTGAATCAATCAAAGTGAACCTGTTAACTGACACCAAACAAGCTGCAATGGAGCTTAAACCGGGTCAGAAAACTATTTCATTCTAATGCTAAAGTGGCCTGGCTCTGCCAGGCCACTTACCTCTTGATTGGAAACCATAATGGATAACCTTAGTCATCAGCCTGTGGTTGAGCTCAAACAGGTGCAGTTCACCTGGCCGGGTAGCCAAGCCGCGACATTAAACATTCCCTCACTCTCAATTAAGCGTGGTGAGCACCTATTTATTAAAGGCCCTAGTGGTTGTGGTAAATCGACCCTTTTAGGTCTTTTGACTGGCATCAATAGTGCGACGTCTGGGCAAGTTCAGGTACTCGGTGAAGATCTCTCTGCAATGTCCGGAAGTCACCGCGATAAGTTTCGCGCTGATAACATTGGCTATATTTTTCAGCAATTTAATCTATTGCCCTATTTAAGCGTAATTGAGAACGTAACATTACCTTGTCAGTTTTCCGCTGCCCGCCGTAAACAAGTAGACTGCGACCTTAAAGAGCAGGCTAAAAAGTTACTGAAAAAGCTGCGTCTTGCAGAAACCTTGCTTGATAAGCCAGTAGTTGAACTTAGTATTGGCCAGCAGCAACGAGTGGCGGCTGCACGAGCACTGATCGGAAAACCTAAAGTGATCATTGCCGATGAACCCACCTCATCACTCGATTTCGACAACCGTACCGCCTTTATCGAACTGTTGTTAGAGCAAGTGAATCAGGCAGAATCTACCTTGCTATTTGTCAGTCATGACCCAACTCTAGAGCCTCTATTCGATCGAACCATCAACCTAGAACAGATTAATCAAGCAGGAGTAAGACTATGACCCCGACTCTTACCCTGGCATGGAAAAGTGTCCGCAACCGCAAAGTAACTGCGATTCTCACTATCCTTACTGTCGCTATTTCAGTAATCCTACTGTTAGGTGTCGAACGCATTCGTACTGAAGCTAAAAGCAGTTTTGCCAATACCATCTCTGGCACAGACCTCATCGTTGGAGGTCGTTCCGGGCAGGTAAACCTGTTGCTTTACTCTGTATTTCGCATCGGCAATGCAACCAATAATATCGACTGGAAAAGCTATCAGGAATTCAGCCAGCACCGCTCAGTGGAGTGGACAATTCCCATCTCCTTAGGAGACTCTCATAAAGGCTTCAGAGTACTGGGCACCAATCATGACTACTTTGCTCACTATCGATACGGACAAAAGCAGAATCTGGCTTTTAGTCAGGGCAGAGAGTTTAATGGCTTGTTTGAAGCTGTCATTGGTTCCGATGTAGCGCGCTCACTCAATTACACAATTGGTAGTGAGATGATTATTGCTCACGGTATCAGCGATGTTGGTTTCAGCCGCCACGATAAGCTGCCGTTTAAAGTCGTAGGCATACTTGAACCTACTGGAACTCCCGTAGATAAAACCGTTCACGTTTCTCTAGAAGCGATTGAAGCTATTCATGTAGGCTGGGAAAGCGGCGCTAATCTGGGGAATAACCCGACAGCAGAACAGCTTAATTCGATGGACTTCCAACCGAAACAGATCACTGCAATGCTGGTTGGCCTGAAGTCAAAAATACAAACCTTCGCTCTACAACGACAAATTAATACCTATAGCAAGGAACCGCTAAGTGCCATCTTACCTGGTGTGGCCCTGCATGAACTTTGGGGCATGATGTCTGTCGCGGAGCAAGCGTTAATGGCGGTTTCGGTGTTTGTTGTCATTGCCGGATTACTCGGTATGCTTTCTAGCTTATTAACCAGCTTGCAAGAGCGACGCAGGGAAATGGCAATATTAAGAGCAATGGGCGCACGCCCAAGGCATGTATTCAGCCTGCTAATACTGGAGGCCAGTGTGCTGACCTTTATCGGCTTAATCGTTGGTACTCTAGGCTTATACGTGTTGCTTGGCTTCGCTGCGCCTATCGTGCAGCAACATTACGGTATTAACCTTCAGATCATCGCACTGTCATCCTATGAGCTGACCCTGTTAGGTGCCGTGCAGATCGCAGGAACCCTAGTCGGATTTATTCCTGCACTCAGAGCTTACAAACAATCACTTAGCGACGGAATGACAATTAGAGTTTAAACAATGAAAAAGATAGCAATTTTATTTCTAACCCTGATATCTCTTGGGTTATCAAGCTTTACTACCTATGCGGAAGATACTCTCACGCTCGATTGGATTGATCTTATTCCGGAAAGTGAAAGAAACCAGTTTGACGCTTATGGCATGCCTGCAGTCGACCACTCTGGCGACGTGATGAAACAGTCAAAGATTGGCAGTGTTCGACAAGAGCTCAACGGAAGTATGGTCAAGATCCCTGGATTTGTGATTCCACTGGAAGGGGATGAGAACATGGTAACGGAGTTTCTACTAGTACCGTACTTTGGCGCATGTATTCACGTACCACCACCGCCACCGAACCAAATTATCTACGTGAAATTCCCTAAAGGGGCACCGGTTCAGCAGCTGTGGGATGTGATCTACGTGATCGGGACACTAAAAACAGAAACCATTAGCCATGAGTTGGCAGAAACAGGATATGTCATACAGGGCACAGAGATCGCCGAGTACGATGATATGTAAGTGTTAAAAAAATTCGCAGCCTGTTAATTGCCTCTAATTAGGCCAAATAGCTAGAGAGATAACCTAGTACCGCTAGGTAAACCAGTAACAATAGGGCAATTGACAGGTGCTTTTTCAGTTTATCTTCATTGAAATACTTCATAAGCCCCTCAAAATTAACGATAACAATTTTAACAACTTGTTATCATTTATGGTAGCGATATTTTTATAAAGTGGCTCACAGTCTTTTTCTGGCGGGCAAAGCCGTTCCGAGGTACATTTAATACTTAACGTTAAGCATATGATGGCTAAGGAAATAGCATGTCTGAGACCAGTAAGCCGGTTGTCATAGAGCATCAAGCTGAGCAACCTCAACGCCAAGATAAGAAAACCAGCTATATCAAAGACAGCGCTAGTCGTGTCCTCAATATCGCGCAAGTGTATGGCTTGGATGCGTTGCTTCAGACAGAGACTCCGGAAAAAAGTACTCTTGAGCGAGCATTAGTCCGCGAAAGAAAACGCAAAGAACTCAGACAGAAAAACCTTGAGCAGATCCTTAAGCTCGCCCATATTTCATGTAAAGACGAAACCGCAGGTGACCCTGATCAGGACTGGCTTTACCGCTTCTTCGATATGGCGCAAGAGGTACACAACCACTCGATGCAACGTTTGTGGGCTCAGGTACTCAAGCGTGAAGTGACCAACCCAGGTTCCACATCAATGAAGGCACTTAAAGTGCTGCAAGATATGACACCGAAAGAGGCTCAAATCCTCCAACGCGCTGCCTCTCTGGCTTGTAGCTTTGGTGGTGACAACAGCCGTAAGTTATTAGTCGGTTATCGAGCTCAGGGTGGTATCTTTAGTTTTGGCAAACGCAATACCACCAGCAACATCAATGTTGGTAATTTCCAGCTCCCCTACTCGAGCCTATTGGTGTTGTTT
This sequence comes from Vibrio brasiliensis LMG 20546, assembly GCF_000189255.1. Classification (GTDB taxonomy): domain Bacteria; phylum Pseudomonadota; class Gammaproteobacteria; order Enterobacterales; family Vibrionaceae; genus Vibrio; species Vibrio brasiliensis. The sequence goes on from NZ_AEVS01000079.1 coordinate 21,760, forward strand.
GAACTCGGCTTGATGCACGGCACCGAACTAGAATCTGGTGAAATCGAGCTCGACTCACCACTGCCTCTGACTTATCAAGGCAAGCAATTATCACTTCAGGCTCATAGTAAGGGGGTAACCTTACTCTATTACCGCTTCACCCCGACTGGTAATGAGCTATGTAAACTGCTCGGCAATAAGCCAAACATGCAGTACTACGATCAGGTTGTGGCACTGTTGAGCCAGAAATTCACAGCCAGTACGGAAGTTGCGTCAAGAGTGGATACGACGGTGTAAAAGCGAGAAGCGA
>NZ_AEVS01000078.1 GCF_000189255.1 Vibrio brasiliensis LMG 20546
GGTGAATAGCGCAGCTTGGTAGCGCATCTGGTTTGGGACCAGAGGGTCGGGGGTTCGAATCCCTCTTCACCGACCATTATTGAGAAGCCCTAGTCGAAAGACTAGGGCTTTTTCACTTTCTAGAGTTTGAACTTTGCACTGAACCCTACAAGCAAGCTTAAGGCGACCCTTGCTCGCAGCCTATTATTCTAATCTTCCTTTCTGTAACTCCCTTAACTAACAAACTAATCCTGACTCAAACCCGATCAACCATTTGTATTAATCTCTGTTTCTGTGGGTAACTTCTCGATAAATATTGGTAGTGATTTAAGTTGGTTTCGTGCTGGTTTTTATCTATATAATTTTGGTATTAATTTGATTTGCGCACTAATTAACTGGATTTTTGCTATTAATGCAGTCTTATGTTTTTATTTTGTTAACGCACTAGTGGCTTGAATGCGTGAATTTTTATTCTATTGTTGTTGTGGCTTCCTTATAACTAAAAGCAGTATTAAATAACTGTAGGTGCCTAAAAATAAGACTTTGTACGAAATTTCCTGTTGTTTTTCATTGAGCAATGATCCAGTGTAATTGCATATTTATTTCCCTAAACTGCTTGTTTCTTGTACGATCTCGACTTTTTATCCTATATTTGTTGCTTTTCTGTGAATTTTTTGCCAAATTGATGAGCTTATAAATTACCAGAACGCTATACCTAAATATGAGTTAGCAACTTAGGTATAGGGCTGGTACGAATGGATTCACTTTTCAGACAGGGCAGAAAGCTGCCAAAGCAGTAGAGGTCTGGTAATGTCACTTTTAGAAGTTAAAAATCTTCGAATAGAGTACCCATCGCGTCATGGTGTTCATGCCGCAGTTAAATCCCTCTCTTTTAATATAGAGCGTGGTGAAATCGTCGGCGTTGTTGGCGAATCAGGTGCTGGTAAGTCGACGGTAGGTAATGCGGTCATTGATTTGCTAAGTCCTCCTGGACGTATTGCCAGCGGTGATGTTTATCTCGATGGTGAACTGATCTCGGGCCTTTCCCCAGAGCAGATGCGCAGTGTTCGTGGTTCAAAAATTGGTTTTATTTTCCAAGACCCAATGACCTCACTGAACCCGCTATTTACTGTTGAGCAGCAACTTAAAGAAACCATTCATGCCAACATGAAGGTGACTGATGAAGAAGCCTATCAGCGCGCGCTTTCTTTAATGCAGCAGGTGGGTATCCCACAACCGGAAAACCGCTTAAAACAGTATCCGCACCAGTTTTCTGGCGGTATGCGTCAGCGTGTTGTTATTGCGATTGCACTGGCAGGTGAGCCAGACTTAATCATTGCTGACGAACCAACAACCGCATTAGACGTTTCTATTCAGGATCAGATCCTATCGCTTATTCGCGAGCTATGTATTAAGAACAATGTTGGTTGTATGTTGGTAACACACGATATGGGTGTGGTATCGAATGTGACTGATCGCGTTGCTGTTATGTACCGTGGTGATCTGGTTGAGTTTGGGCCAACGGCGAAAGTTCTTGGTGACCCGGACCACTCGTACACACGTAGCCTTATCTCTGCGGTTCCTCGCTCAGATATGAAGTTAGATCGCTTCCCACTGGTGAGCTATATCGAAGAAGCTCATGAGATGGAGCCGCTCGACGTGAAAAATCACTGGTTGGGTCAAAGTCAGGATCACCGTGAATACACGGGGTCTCTGCTAAGTGTAGAAAATGTAAACCTACGCTTCGTTACTAAAGACTCACTATTTGAAAGTCGTCGTGAATATGTTCAGGCATCGAACAATGTTAGCTTCGAAGTCTTCGAGGGTGAAACATTTGGTTTGGTGGGTGAGTCAGGTTCCGGTAAATCGACGATTGCCCGTGTTATCGCTGGTCTGTATACGCCTAATTCAGGCAAGGTAACATTTGAAGGTATCGACTTAACCTCACTGAAATCTGAAAAAGAGCGTCGTCCACTACGTCGCCAAATGCAGATGGTGTTCCAAAACCCATATACCTCAATGAATCCGCGTATGAAGATTTTCGATATCATCGCGGAGCCAATTCGTTTCCATAAACTAACCAATAGTGAAGCTGAAACCAGACAGATCGTTGACGATCTACTTGATCACGTTGGTCTGGGCAAAATGGCTGGTGTGAAATATCCGCATGAGTTTTCTGGTGGTCAGCGCCAGCGTATTTCGATTGCGCGCGCTCTGGCAACACGTCCACGTCTATTGATCTGTGATGAACCGACTTCTGCATTGGATGTATCGGTACAGGCTCAGATTCTTAACCTACTCAAAGATTTACAAGATGAGTTAAATCTAACCATGCTGTTTATCAGTCACGACTTACCAGTTATTCGCCAGATGTGTGATCGAGTGGGTGTGATGCAAATGGGGACACTGTTGGAAGTTGCGCCTACAGAGCAGCTATTTAGAACGCCTCAGCATGAGTACAGTAAGCAACTGATTTCTTTGATGCCTGAATTCACAGGCTTACGAGAAGAAGTAAAAACGGCGTAAGCCGAAGACCTTTCCCAGCGCCGTTTCGTGCTGGGTAATAAACAGAAGCAAATACAACAACTAGGGATGAATCCCGCATAAGGAGTTATGCAATGAAAACCATGAAAAGCAAACTAGCAGTAGCTTTAATGGCAGCAGGCTTAAGCTTTAGTGCAGCTGCAGCAGATATCACTGTCGCGTATGACGCAGACCCAGTTTCTCTTGACCCGCATGAGCAGCTATCTGGTGGCACACTGCAAATGTCTCACATGGTGTTTGACCCACTAGTGCGCTTTACACAAGACATGGAATTTGAACCTCGCTTGGCTGAGTCTTGGGAGCGTGTAGACAACGAAACTATGCGTTTCAACCTACGTAAAGGCGTTAAGTTCCACTCTGGTAACGAACTAACAGCTGACGACGTTGTTTGGACATTCCAACGTCTTAAGAGCTCTGCTGATTTCAAAGGTATCTTTGCTCCACTTGTTGCTCTAAACAAAGTGGATGACTACACAGTAGAAATCAAAACAGACGGTACTTACCCACTAATCGAAAACGTAGCAACTTACATCTTCCCAATGGATAGCAAGTTCTACTCAGGTAAGACTGAAGATGGTAAAGACAAAGCTGAGCTAGTGAAGCACGGTAACTCTTACGCTTCAACAAACGTTTCTGGTACAGGTCCATTCACGATCACTTCTCGTGAGCAAGGCGTAAAAGTTGAATTTGAACGTTTCGCTGACTACTGGGACAAAGATTCTGGCGGTAACGTAGACAAACTAACTCTAGTACCAATCAAAGAAGACGCGACTCGTGTAGCAGCACTTCTTTCTGGTGACGTAGATATGATTGCGCCAGTAGCTCCAAATGACTACAAGCGTATCAAGAATGCAAACAGTGTTGACCTATACACTATGCCTGGTACTCGTGTAATCACGTTCCAGATGAACCAAAACAGCAACCCAGCTCTTAAAGACGTACGCGTTCGTCAGGCGATTGTTCACGCAATCAACAACGAAGGTATCGTTAAGAAAATCATGAAGGGTGCTGCGACTCCTGCAGCTCAGCAGAGCCCAGTGGGTTACGCTGGTTACAACGATGAGCTAAAACCACGTTACGACCTGAAGAAAGCTAAGCAGCTTATGAAGGAAGCGGGTTACGAGAGCGGCTTCACTCTAACTATGATGGCACCAAACAACCGTTACGTGAACGATGACAAGATCGCTCAAGCGTCAGCGGCAATGCTATCTAAGATCGGCATCAAGGTTGATCTGAAGACGATGCCAAAAGCTCAGTACTGGCCTGAATTCGATAAGTGTGCGGCAGACATGCTAATGATCGGTTGGCACCCAGATACAGAAGATTCAGCGAACTTCACTGAGTTCCTAGCTATGACTCGTAACGCTGACACAGGTAAAGGTCAGTACAACTGTGGTCACTACGGTAACGCAGAAGTTGATAAGCTGGTTAACGATGCAAACATTGAAACGGATCTGACTAAACGTAGCGCGATGCTGAAGCAAGTTGAAGCGACGCTTTACGATGAAGCAGCATTTGTACCTCTACACTGGCAAGATCCATCATGGGCAGCTAAGAGCAATGTGGAAATCGGTCCAATTGTTAACGGTATGAACTTCCCATACTTCGGTGACCTGGTCGTTAAATAACTCTGGTGAACCTCGCCAAGTACTCGTAATTGCGGGTACTTGGTCTGATTTTTGGTGCTTAACTTTGTTTCAGTCGGGTTAAGTGCCATTTTTAAGACTGAATTTGCGGGCAGAAAGATTCTGCTTTGCAGGCTGAAATCTATGGAAAGTTAAGGGGCAAGGAATGTTTTCGTTTCTGGTCAAGCGCCTGTTTCAGGCACTGATAGTGATGTTTGTGATCAGTTTAGTGGCGTTTGCCATTCAGGATAATCTGGGCGACCCGTTGCGTGAGCTTGTTGGTCAATCGGTTTCTGAAGCAGAGCGTCAGGCTTTGCGTGACGAGTTAGGCCTCAATGATCCCTTCATTACAAAATACTCTCGTTTTGTTGGCGCAGCGCTACAAGGCGATTTAGGTACATCTTACTTCTTCAAGCGCCCTGCGGTTGAAGTTATTCTTGATAAATTAGTGGCGACCCTTGAGCTCGTCTTCGGCGCAACACTGATTATCGTATTCTGCTCGATCCCACTCGGTGTTTACTCCGCGATCCACCCTAAGAGCTTCTTCACTAAGCTGGTGATGGCGGGAAGCAGTATCGGTATCTCTATTCCGGTCTTCCTGACTGCAATCATGCTGATGTATGTTTTCTCGATTGAGCTTGGTTGGTTACCATCTTATGGGCGAGGGGAGACAGCTAACGTCCTCGGCTGGGAGTCTGGTTACTTTACTCTTGATGGTTTAGCACACTTGATTCTGCCGTGTATTGCTCTGGCCTCAATCATGTTGCCACTGTTCATTCGTCTGGTTCGTTCTGAAATGCTTGAAGTGCTTAGCTCTGAATACATCAAGTTCGGTAAAGCGAAAGGTCTGGCACTAAACAAAATTTATTACCAGCACGCTTTAAAGAACACTATGTTACCAGTGCTTACCGTTGGTGGTGTTCAGATTGGTACCATGGTGGCATACACCATCCTGACTGAAACTGTTTTCCAATGGCCTGGTACAGGTTTCCTTTTCCTTGAAGCGATTAACCGTGTAGATACTCCGCTTATTACTGCGTACGTTATCTTTGTTGGTCTTATTTTCGTCGTAACCAACACCATCGTTGATTTGCTATACGGCATCATCAACCCAACGGTTAACCTAACAGGTAAAGGAGCATAATCATGAGTCAAACAACCGCTGCTCCTTCACAATGGGAGCGTTTCAAACAGTCGGATTTCTTGTACTACTTTAAACGCGATAAGGTCGCTATGGCGAGTTTCACCGTGTTTATGCTGTTCTTAGTGATGGCACTGGCAGCACCGGTACTTTCTCCGACAGACCCATACGATCTTGCTTCGATAGACATCATGGATTCTGAGTTACCACCTTCATGGATGGAAGATGGTGATGAACGTTTCCTTCTTGGTACTGATGAGCAAGGCCGTGACATTCTTTCGACGATTCTTTACGGCTCGCGTCTATCACTAACGATCGGTTTCTTAGCCGTTGGTCTACAACTGGTCTTAGGTATCGTGATTGGTCTGTCTGCTGGCTACTTCGGTGGTCGTATCGATAGCTTCCTGATGCGTTTTGCTGATGTACAGCTATCTTTCTCTACCATGATGGTTGCCATCATCGTTTCAGCTATCTTTAAGGCGAGTTTTGGTAGTGACTTCTACAGTCAATATGCCGTGGTGATGCTGGTTGTCATCATTGGTGTTGCTGAGTGGCCACAATACGCTCGTACCATTCGTGCATCGGTATTGGCAGAGAAGAAGAAAGAGTACGTAGAAGCGGCACGTGTTATGGGCTTTAAAGCGCCACGTATCATGTTCCGTCACATCCTACCGAACTGTCTGTCGCCGATTTTGGTTATCTCTACTGTACAGGTGGCAAATGCCATCATGTCAGAAGCGGCACTTTCATTCCTAGGTTTGGGTCTGCCGGTAGACCAACCTTCACTGGGTGCCTTGATTAGTATTGGATTTAACTACATTTTCTCTGGTGCATGGTGGATCACTGCCTTCCCAGGTATCGTACTGGTTACATTGGTACTGGTTATCAATCTACTTGGTGACTGGTTACGTGATGTATTTAACCCAAAAATCTACAAAGGGTGATCCAAGCCTAAGATTTGGCTATAAAAAACTCACTAAACTAAGGGCCGTAATCTATTACGGCTCTTTTTTTGCATTCTCATTTTCTAGGCAGTGAAACATCTACAGAGTCACGATAGTTATCATCCTAAGTGGGTACACTTAGATACAGTTTGGATAGTATGGGTATAGATATGGCCTCAAAGCCGAAGCAATCAATTTTCAAGTGTTGGTCTTTTCTTGCAATATTGGCATTGCCGACTTTGTCATCACCAGCATTGGCAGAAGAATTCCTTTGTGATGCGACTCAGGCGTCTGCAACCGAATTGCCGTTACTGGACCAAGCCTGCCCAATCGGTAAGGGGTTATGGGGTAAGTCACAGCCAGCGGGTCAGGAGTCTATGTTCTGGATTCAGTGTGGTGTATTTAGCAAACCATTCTCAGTCACTATGGCGAAGAAGGTTTATCCGCATATCACCACAGATGTGTGGAACAAGCCGGAGGCAAAAGGCTACCGCTGTTTGATTGGTCCGTACATGGATTTTGCTTCCGCTAAGCAAGATCTTGCCAAAGTTAAGAAACAACCCGATTTCAAGCAGTCATTTATTCGCGAGATCGTTAAAGGGGCACCAGTAAAACAAGCGGCTCCTAAAGCCAAGCCTCAGCCAAAACCTATGCCGGTTGTGCGTGAAGTGAGTAAAGGTAAGACTCAGGCAACCACAGTTATCCCAGCACCAGTTAAGCCGAAACCACAGGTCGCCCCTCAGCTTAAAGCAAGCAGTAAAGCGGTCGAGGATAAGTCGATGGCTATTCGTCGTTCTACGACGATTTCAGGTGTCGAATATGTTGTTCCATATTCGATGTTTAGGGATGACCAGTTCTATATGGAACACGAGCTACCGTGGAACCGTTTAGATTACGAAGGTGCATACAAGACTTGTTATCGTATGAAGATGCGGATGGCAACAGCACCTGAATGGAAGGCGCTGCTCGACTCTGGCGTGATGGTCAAAGATAAGTGGCCGATACATCTCCCTTACTGGGGAGCTGAAAAAACCGGTCTATTTAGTAGCGGCAAAGTGAATCAGCTCAAAGGCACGTCCTTGCTCAATGTCGTGTGTGTGAAGTAACTGCAAAATCAGTAGCTAAGGCTACTGATTTTTTGTTTGCGACTCCTCGACCAGTTCGAGATATTTCTTTTCGACAAAGTCCTTTTCTTTCGTTACGTGGTGTAACTGTTGTTGCGACGCCTCAAGTTTGGCGGACAGTTCGTCGACATTACCTTGCGATGCTAGCTTCTGCTTGTATTGCTCGATAGTCGCCAACATTTGCTGTTTCTCTTTCTGCAGCTCTTTGGTTAAGTTGTCCGTTCCTCCAGCTTCAGTGATTTGAATATACTCTTGCTCCAACTGCTCAAATTGTTTCTCTAGTTGCTGCTTCTCTTGCTGGAGTTCATCTACCGTATCGGTCTGCTTGAGAAGTTTGTTTCTCGCCTGGCGAAGCCCTTTCACGCTTTTATCCAGATCACCTTTGAGCTTTTTGATTAATCGATGTGACTTATTGAGCTTCTGATTGAGTTCGTCGATCGATGCCTGCTCTTGTTCGCTGAGTTCATTTTTGGCCATCTTGATTTGGGTAACCTGAGCCTCTAAAGCCTGTTGGATAAGAATTAGGTCATTCAGGGTATCGCTATTCTCAGCCGTGTAGTTTAAAGCCTTATCGACAGAGGTCTGACACAGTTCATAGGTCTCTTTATCAAGGTTATTCGATCCCGCGACCTGAGTGGCAAAATGGCGGAACTCGCGCAGGATGAGTAACAGAATGACAAACCACCCCAATAGCACTAAAAGCCCTGCGTCAATTGCGAGAGCCATGAGGTTTTCCGGGGTCATCAATAGTGCTAAATCCATGAATTAATTTCGTAAGCTGCGAGGTTTATCGTCTGTAAGTTTAGTTGGGTTAAAAAAATATGCCTATAATTTAGACAGTTCTGAATAAGGTGGTCTGCCGAAACGTGAAAATATTGATAGTAGATGACAGCAAAGCGACATTAGAGATTGTCAGGCGAGGCTTAGAAAGCTTTGGTTACTGTCGCCTATCGATCAAGAAAACCTGTGATGCCCGAGAAGCCATTACTATTGCTCAGGAGTGGCACCCAGAAATTGTCCTAACCGATTGGTATATGCCTGAAATGACAGGGCTCACACTGATTAAGGAGTTGATGAAGCTGGGTGATGAGATAAAAATCGGCATGATCACCACTGTGGATGATCAACTGCAAATCAAACAGGCTAAACAGGCAGGGGCTAGTTTTGTACTCAGTAAGCCATTTGAAGACGCCGAGTTGCATCGACTACTACTGCCCTTAGTACAAGGCGCGCAAGAGAGTCAGAAGACGCTAGATTCCATCGGCGAAGTCCAGAAAGAGCTGGCACTGCCCAAGTTGACTCAATTAGAAAAGCTTCTACAGCGAGAACTGGGCGATAAGTTAACGCTAACTAACCTGGCACCTCAATCTTTTGATGACAGTAAGATTCCCTGTTTGCTGGCGGTATATGAGGATAGCGCTACGCAGCGTCCGCGAGCGGTCGCCATGTTGGATTTACAGGCAATTTGTGTTTTGTCGCATACGGCAAGGACGGTATCAAGTGACGATATTGCTCAGGCTCAACAGAGCCAGTTAGTGGGTAAGGCAATGCTTGATGCCTGCCACAAGGTCCTGTCACTTTCTGCGTTGGCTTTTCTTGATAGCCAGACCCGAAAGAGCCTGCGCCTGAAGAACGTCAGCTTCATAGCTGAGGAGTTTGATAAGCTAAAAACGCTTTATGGCAAAGAGGCCGATAAGCGCGTCGACTTTTCCTGCAAGTTTGGTGAGATGGCAGAGGGGAAAGTGACATTAGTGGGCTTCTAGCCCAAAAATTAAAGATAATAAAAAAGGATGCCGAAGCATCCTTTTTTTGTTTCCTACTGGCGCATTAGCGCATAGTAACAAACTCTTCTGAACCTGTTGGGTGAATCGCTACAACAGAGTCGAAGTCAGCTTTAGTTGCGCCCATCTTCATGGCAACGCCAAAGCCCTGAATCATTTCATCTACTGTAAAGCCGATGCCGTGCAGACCAACAACCGTCTCTTCTTCGCCCGCACATACCAGTTTCATCTTACATGGCTGACGGTGCTTAGTAACCGCAGTGTACATCGCTGTGAAGCCAGACGTGTAAACCTTGATGTTGTCTTTACCGTATTTCTCTTCAGCTTCCTGAGTTGTCAGGCCAATAGTACCGATTGGTGGGTGGCTGAATACCACTGTAGGAACCAGGTCGTAGTCCATCTTAGCGTTTGGTTTGTTGTTAAACAGACGCTCAGATAGCTGACGACCCGCTTTTACTGCGACAGGAGTCAGTTCGATACCACCTTCCATGATGTCACCTACACAGTAGATGCCAGCAACGTTAGTTGCCTGGAATTCGTCTACTTTGATGTAACCACGGTCGTTAGTTTCAACACCAGTAGCAGCCAGATTGATCGCGTCAGTTGCCGGGTGGCGACCGATCGCCCAGATAAGCTGGTCAACGTTCTGCGTGTTGCCGTTTTCCAGATGTAGAGTCAGGCTCCCGTCTGCTTCTTTAACCACTTCTTTTGGTACCGAGTGAGTATGCAGTGTTGGACCTTCCGCTTCCATTACTTCAACCAGAGTCTCAATGATCATTGGGTCGAAGCTACGTAGAGGAGATTCTTTACGGCAGAACAGGTGTGTTTCTGTGCCCAATGCGTTTAGTACACCAGCGATCTCAACCGCGATGTAGCCTGCACCGATAACCGCAACACGTTTTGGCTGTTCATTAAGCTCGAAGAAACCGTTAGAGTCGATGCCGTATTCTGCACCTGGAATATTAGGGATAGTCGGACGACCACCAACTGCAATCAGGATATGGTCTGCAGTGTAGTGTTCACCGTTCACTTCAACGGTTTTTTCATCAACAAACTTAGCAAAGCCTTTGATCACGTTAACCTTGTTGTTGCCAAGAACGCGGTCGTAAGATTGGTGAATACGACCAATGTATGCCTGACGACTTTCAACTAGCTTGCTCCAGTCAAAGCCTTTCACATCCACGTCAAAACCGTAGTCCTCAGCGTACAGGTGCATCGCTTCCGCGATTTGAGCGCCGTGCCACATTACTTTCTTTGGTACACAACCAACGTTAACACACGTGCCACCCAGGTCCTGAGCTTCGATCAGTGCTACTTTCGCGCCGTACATTGCTGCGCGGTTTGCCGATGCAATGCCGCCTGAACCGCCGCCGATACAGATGTAATCAAAATGAGTCGCCATGACTTTCTCCATGTTCTGAGGTGCTGGACTCGGCTCAATGTGTCGAGTCAGGTCGCAAGCATCCTGCAAATAGTAATTTGTTATTGTAGATATGGAGGATAGATCGGTTGAACTCAATCTATCCTGTTTAATTTTTCTTCGTTGTTTTATCTTGCAGCACAAAGAGTGCTGATATTGTTATTCAGGAACGATCCATTCCACCTTAAAGTGACCTGTTGCCGGAGCAATAGCTTCCTTCAAGAAAGGAAGAATTTCCTGCATCTGACTTTCCAGTTTCCAAGGAGGGTTAATGACAATCATGCCCGACGCTGTCATACCACGCTCACTGGTATCAGGAGAGACACCAAGCTCGATTTGAAGAATTTTGCGAATACCAAGACCTTGCAGGCCTTCGATCATATCTTCAATGTCGCAGCGGTTGACTACCGGGTACCAAATCGCATAGATGCCAGTCGCCCAACGCTTGTAGCTTTGGAAGATTGCCTGCACCACGTCGCGGTACTCTTTAGCCAGCTCGTATGGAGGATCGATTAATACCAGACCACGACGCTCTTTTGGTGGCAAGCTTGCTTTAAGGCGTTTGAAACCATCTTCTTTGTAGATGCTTACCTGGCGGTCACGGTGGAACTCCTGCTCCAGCAGAGGGTGGTCTGCCGGATGAAGTTCTGTCAGAACCATGCGGTCTTGCGGGCGCAGGTGAGCACGAGCAACGCGCGGAGAGCCCGGGTAGTAACGCAGCGCTTCACCGTTGTTCAGCACTTTAATCGATTCCAAGTAGCTCTGGATGTCGTCTGGGATATCATTTTGCTGCCAAACGCGCGCAATGCCTTGCTTGTACTCGCCAGTTTTCTCTGACCATTCGTGGGTTAGATCGTAGCGACCTACACCTGAATGGGTGTCATGATAGACAAATGGCTTCTCTTTTTGCTGCAAAGAGTTGAGGATAAGACTTTGAACAATATGCTTAATAACGTCGGCATGGTTGCCAGCGTGAAAGCTATGGCGGTAACTTAACAAAATATTTCTCTCAGAATAGCTGCAAAGAGCATGATGAATAATGGTAGTTAGTATACGTTACTATTGAAAATTGCTGAACCTACCTATATTTACTATTTAAGACCAATAAGAATTAACTCAGACCAACACCATCTAGACACGTGGTTCTAGCTGCGTATGTTTGCGTTATCCAATAAAAGGAATGATTTATGTCTAACCCTCTTCTTAGCTTTACCGATTTGCCTCCATTTTCTCAAATCAAACCGGAACATGTTAAGCCAGCGGTAGAACAGGCGATTGCAGATTGTCGCGCTAAAATCGAGCAGGTTTTAGCGGGTAATACCGAACCTACGTGGGATAACGTTGTGGCGCCAATTGAAGAAGTGGATGATCGTCTGAGTCGTATTTGGTCACCTATCAGCCACATGAACTCAGTAGTGAACAGTGATGAATTACGTGACGCGTACGAGAGCTGTCTACCACTGTTATCAGAGTATGGTACCTGGGTCGGTCAGCACAAAGGTCTGTTTGAAGCATACAAGTCGCTTAAGGCAAGCGAGTCGTTTGCTGCCCTGACTCAAGCACAAAAGAAAACCATTACAGACTCACTACGTGACTTCGAGCTATCTGGAATTGGTCTGCCAGCTGATGAACAGCACCGTTATGGTGAAATTAGCAAGCGCATGTCTGAGCTGGGCTCTAAGTTCTCTAACAATGTGCTCGATGCCACTATGGGCTGGACCAAGCATATCTCTGACGAAAAACAATTGGCAGGCATGCCTGAGTCTGCTCTGGCGGCAGCAAAAGCAGCGGCAGAAGCTAAAGAACTTGATGGCTATCTGCTGACTTTAGATATTCCATCATACCTGCCGGTAATGACTTACTGTGACAACCAAGAGCTTCGTAAAGAGCTATACGAGGCGTACGTAACACGTGCCTCTGATCGTGGCCCTAAAGCAGGTGAGTGGGATAACACTGAAATCATCAATGAGCAGCTTAAACTGCGCTTTGAAATTGCTCGTATGCTGGGCTTCAATACTTTCAGTGAGAAGTCTCTGGCTACCAAAATGGCAGAGAATCCATCCCAAGTACTTGGCTTCCTCAATGACCTTGCTAGTAAAGCTAAGCCACAAGGTGAGCGAGAAGTTGAAGAGTTACGCCAGTTTGCTAAGAGCGAATTCGGAGTTGAAGAACTGAACTTGTGGGATATCGCATACTACAGCGAGAAACAGAAACAGCACCTGTTCCAGATCTCCGATGAAGAACTTCGCCCATACTTCCCTGAAGCGAAAGCAGTAAGCGGTCTGTTTGAGGTTCTGAAGCGAGTATTCGGTATGTCAGTGGAAGAGCGTCAAGGCGTGGATACCTGGCATGAGTCGGTACGTTTCTTTGATATCTTTGATGCTGACAACAATTTACGTGGTAGCTTCTATCTTGATCTGTATGCACGTGAGCACAAACGAGGTGGCGCGTGGATGGATGAGTGTCGTGTACGTCGTATTAACGCGCAGGGTGAACTCCAGTCTCCTGTCGCCTACTTAACCTGTAACTTTAATCGTCCTGTTGGTGATAAGCCTGCGCTATTTACCCACGATGAGGTGGTTACTCTGTTCCATGAGTTTGGTCACGGTATCCACCATATGCTGACTCAGGTAGAGACGGGCGCGGTATCAGGTATTAATGGTGTACCTTGGGATGCAGTTGAGTTACCAAGTCAGTTCCTGGAGAACTGGTGCTGGGAAGAGCAGGCACTCGCGTTCATTTCTGGTCACTTCGAAACAGGTGAACCTTTACCGAAAGAGATGCTAGAGAAGATGTTGGCAGCGAAAAACTTCCAGTCAGCGATGTTTATTCTTCGACAGCTAGAGTTTGGTCTGTTTGATTTCACGCTGCACACTGAGTTTGACCCGGAAATTGGCCCTCGTGTACTTGAAACGCTGGCTGAAGTGAAATCCAAGGTTGCGGTACTACCAAGTCTGGAGTGGAACCGCTTCTCTCACAGCTTTAGCCATATCTTTGCTGGTGGTTACAGTGCGGGTTACTACAGCTACCTATGGGCAGAAGTACTCTCTTCAGATGCGTTCTCTCGCTTTGAAGAGGAAGGCATCTTCAACACCGAAACTGGCCAGAGTTTCCTGAACAATATCCTAGAGATGGGAGGAAGCGAAGAGCCGATGGAGCTGTTTAAGCGTTTCCGAGGTCGTGAACCTCAGATTGATGCTCTGTTGCGTCATGCGGGCATTTCTGCATAACTGATCTCAAATATAACAACAGTATCAATAACGAAGAGCATCGCTGCTGCAGCGATGCTCTTTTTTGTTATTATGTCCGCCTCAATAACATGGAGGTAGTATGTTTAAATTATCCAATACCTTGTTACTCAGTGCTGTGTTGACCATCAGCGTAACCGGGTGTGCAGAATTAAAAGAGGCGGGAACGGCGATTGGTCATGCAACTCGTGATACGACGACAGCAATCGGCCATGCAACACGAGACACAACTAAAGCGATAGGTCATGCCTCGCGTGATGCGGTTAACTCGGTCAAAGAAGATTTAAGCTCAGAAGATTAGGTCAGTTTATCGCGTAGTATCTTGTCGATGGAGACTGGTCCAGCTCCCCAAACAACGACGATAAGTATCATTAACCCCCACAACTGATGGTCGTAGAAGCCTTTTTCCCATAGTACGGGGTAAGAGACGACCGCGATGATATTGAACACAAACAGAATCGCTGCCATTGGTCGGGTTAATAGTCCAATGGCAACAAACACGGGCAGAATCAGCTCGGCAGCCGTTCCCATATAGGCAGCTAACGTCCAAGGTAAGAGCGGTACCTGATACTCATATTCAAATAAATACAGAGTACTATCCCAAGAGGCGATCTTAGTCAGTCCTGAATTGAAGAATACCCACGCAACCCATAGACGGCAAAATAGCAGTAATAAGGGCACAAAGCCTATTTGAAGTTTTCCCACCCATTGATCATATCTCTCAAGCAAATTACTGATCGTACTAGACATATTATTTTCCTTTTAAGCTGCCAGTGAGAAACCAGCAATCAGATCATGCTGGGTTAACAGGTTCAGTTGGGCGAGTAGCGAGGGAGGGATCTCACTCAGCATACAGCCTGACTGAAGGTAATTAAGTAATTCATAGGCTTCAAATTCGAGAGCCAAAGTCCAAACGCCTCCTTCAGTAAAGCTAGCGATAACACCTTGCTCGGCCTGCTCTAGTGTTAAGTTGCTGAAGTCATCTTGTTCAATCGCGCGTTGCAGAGAGAACAGAGCGTAGCGAGAGTGGAATGCCAAGACTCCGGGCTTAAGGTGGAGCTGAATGAGTTGATGCTGTTCTTCTGACAGTTGAGCTAATTGAGCGAGAGGTAGCAGGTTTTGGTCACTGTTAATTTGGTTGCTCAGCTGCTGGGCTAAATCTATATGCCATTCATACCGAGCCACTTCGAGGCAGTATGGTGCAGCGCTCACTACCGACGGAAAGCGTTCCAAGGTTTGGTCAAAGTGTTCGCCATAATGGCTGACATCACCGTGTTCAAGGGGGGAATCGAGCACATGCTGTCTGGCAACTTGCTTAAAGCACTCTTCCCCTAACAGGGCGTTGAGCATTGGATAAGTCGCTTCGAGAACTTCGCTCAGGCTGATAATGAAGTTGTTGCGATAAATCTGCATACGTTCATCGGCGGTAAAGGTATCGCTGGCTATATTGCAATCATCACCACTGGCTTGATAATGAAGGGCCTGAGCGAAAGTGCTTTGTAATTGGGCGAGAGAAAGTTCACTGTAGCTTTGCGTCATGACACCTTCCTCTCGCTGCTTTGCCAGTTTTCAAGGTAGTGACTCGCTTTAGCGGCTTCTCCCAGCAGTACCTGAGGTTCAGGAATGTCGAGATCCCACTCAATTAAGGTGTGGCGTTCACCATATTGCTCAAGCCAAAACTGATACAGTTGCCAGACTTCGTCACTAACTGGCCGGCTATGGGTATCAATCCAGATTTCACCTTTGTCGAGCTGCTTGACGGTGAAACCAGCCAGATGAATCTCATCAACAGCGTGAGCTGGAATCGATTGTAAATAATGGAGGCTATCGAAACCGTGGTTAAAAGCAGACACATGAATGTTGTTCAGATCGAGCAACAGGCGACACTGGGTTCTTTGCTGGACCTCGCTCAAAAACTCCCATTCACTGATGGTGGAGTGATTGAACTTCACGTAACTTGATGGATTCTCGATCAGAATTGGGCGCTGTAAAGCATCCTGGACTTCCAGCACGTTGCGGCAAAAAATAGTCAGCGCTTCTTCGGTGTATGGCAGTGGCAAGAGGTCATTAAAATAGTGGCCACCATTCTCACTCCAACTCAGGTGATCCGAAACCAGAAATGGATTCACTTGATTGATGAGTTGTTTCAGTTGCTGCAAGTGTTGACGATTTACCCGTTCGACACTGCCGAGTGAAAGACCGATACCATGACAGCTGATCTGGTAATCATTGGCCAGCTTAAGCAATGTTTGTCTGGCTGCTGAATAAGGCTGAAAGTAGTTTTCACTGTGTACTTCTAACCAGGAAAGTGGTGGTGTTTCTTCGCTGAAGTAATCGAGATGTGGAGAGCGCAATCCAACGCCAACTTTATTGTGAAAATGGTTTAGGTTCACGACACGTTCCTTGATAGCAGAAGAGAAGTAAGGTGGCCGGTTGAGCCTTGGCCACCTAGACAGTTACATCATTAAGAAGACTGTGTGCTACCACCTGCTAGCTTGCCGCATAGTCCTTTTGGTACCACTACGAATGCGTCTGATTGGTTATCTTCTTTTGCTGTGCCCGCGCATGAGCTTGTTTTGGTGGCACAGTCGTTTTTACCTGCTTTAGCGACGCCGTAGCATTTTTCTTTCTCTGCAGCGACAGCTGGAGCGGCTGTTAGCATAGTGCCACCAAGAGCAATTAGACCAGTAACAGCGGCAGTAACAGCAAGATTAGACTTTTTCATAGTATTTTCCTCAGACTTAGTTCCTTTACTTGTATTGGCAAGCTAATCACGAAGTAATTCATCAACTTGCTTAGTTAAAAGGATAGAAACTTGAGTCAAAAACTTTCAATAAAGTGATAAAAAATTGTTAATTAATTGATTGCGGTTATTTAATTTGCTGATTTTTATGAGCTTTTTTTAAGCATTTTCTATTGCTAAATTGGCATGATTGAAGTTATTGAGTATAAAAATCCATCATCAAGCTGACTTTCTGTCGCTAGCATCTTGAAGTCACTCGGGTATAATGGTTTTTCATGTATAGATAACCAGTAGCTGAGCCCACCATGGATCCTTCATTACTTCTCGACGGTCTGAACGACAAACAGCGTGAAGCTGTTGCCGCTCCACTAGAAAACTTACTTGTCTTAGCTGGCGCAGGCAGTGGTAAAACACGGGTGTTAGTTCACCGTATCGCCTGGTTGATGTCTGTTGAGCAAGCTTCACCGTTTTCAATTATGTCTGTGACCTTTACTAATAAGGCTGCAGCGGAAATGCGCGGACGTATCGAAGAGCTAATGATGGGCAGCGCATCGGGAATGTGGAACGGTACTTTCCATGGCATCTGTCACCGTATTCTCCGTGCCCACTACTTGGATGCTCAGTTACCTGAAGATTTTCAAATTATTGATAGCGATGATCAACAGCGCCTGCTACGTCGTTTAATCAAGGCACAGAATCTGGATGAAAAGCAGTGGCCGGCACGTCAGGTTGGCTGGTGGATTAATGGTAAAAAAGATGAAGGCTTACGTCCTAATCATATTGATGCCTACCACGATCCTGTCACTAAGACCTATCTGCAGCTCTATACCGCTTATCAAGAGGCTTGTGATCGTGCAGGTTTAGTCGATTTTGCTGAAATCCTTCTTCGTGCTCACGAGCTGTTAAGGGATAAAAAGCACATTCGCGAGCATTACCAAGCTCGCTTTAAGCACATTCTGGTCGACGAATTTCAGGATACCAACAACATCCAGTACGCTTGGTTACGTATGATGGCAGGACCAGACTCTCACGTCATGATTGTTGGTGATGATGACCAGTCTATCTATGGCTGGCGTGGCGCTAAAATCGAAAATATTGAGAAGTTTACTCGTGAATTCCCAAGCGTTAATACTATTCGTCTGGAGCAGAACTACCGCTCAACTAAGACCATCCTTGAAGCCTCGAATGCGCTAATCGCTAACAATACCGAGCGTATGGGTAAAGAGCTGTGGACTGAAGGTGTCGAAGGTGAGCCTATCTCAGTTTACTCTGCATATAACGAGCTGGATGAAGCCCGTTTTGCGGTTAACAAGATTAAAGAGTGGCAAGAGAAGGGCGGTGCATTGAATGATGCAGCGATGTTGTACCGCAACAATGCCCAGTCACGTGTGCTTGAAGAAGCTTTGATTCAGGCTGGCTTACCGTATCGTATTTACGGTGGGATGCGATTCTTCGAACGCCAGGAGATCAAAGATGCTCTGAGTTATTTGCGTCTGATGACAAACCGCAATGATGACTCTGCATTTGAGCGTGTGGTCAATACACCAACACGTGGTCTGGGTGATAAGACGCTAGAGACCATCCGTTTTGCTGCCCGTGACCGTGGTTGCACTATGTGGGAAGCCAGTGTTGCTCTGCTAGACGAGAAAGTACTGGCAGGTCGAGCAGCAGGTGCACTCAGTCGTTTCGTTGAATTAATCCTTGCCCTTGAAGATGATACTTGTGAGATGTCACTCCATGAGCAAACCGACCATGTGATTAAGTACTCAGGCCTGTTCGCAATGTACGAGCAGGAAAAAGGCGAGAAATCTAAGGCTCGTATTGAGAACTTGGAAGAGCTTGTTACTGCGACTCGTCAGTTTGAAAAGCCAGAAGAAGCGGAAGATATGACGCTGCTGACTGCTTTCTTGACCCATGCTGCGCTCGAAGCTGGCGAAGGGCAGGCAGACGAGTTTGACGATGCAGTTCAGCTAATGACACTGCACAGTGCAAAAGGTCTGGAGTTTCCATTGGTGTTTATGGTTGGTGTGGAAGAGGGCATGTTCCCAAGCCAGATGTCGGTAGAGGAAGCGGGTCGCTTAGAAGAAGAACGACGACTCTGCTACGTCGGGATGACCCGAGCAATGGAGAAACTCTACATTACTTATGCAGAGATGCGTCGTTTGTATGGCCAGGATAAGTACCACAAACCATCACGTTTTATTCGCGAACTTCCAGAAACTTGCCTTGATGAAGTGCGTATGAAAGCGCAAGTTAGCCGCCCTACAAGCTCCGGTCGCTTTAGTCAGACTGTGGTCAAAGAGAATTTTAACGAGACAGGGTTTAGTCTTGGTTCTCGCGTTATGCACCCTAAGTTTGGTGAAGGAACCATCATTAACTTTGAAGGCAGTGGTCCACAAAGTCGCGTTCAGGTTGCTTTTAATGGCGAAGGTATCAAATGGCTAGTGACCGCTTACGCTAAACTAGAAACGTTATAACCGCTAAGTTTATTTTCTCAAAATAGTTGGGCTTGTTGGCAAGGCGGCAACTGAACGAGTCCCCTGAGCATAGGGAGCCTATGTGATGGGGCGAGTGAAAGCAGACAACGCAGTCTAAAGTTCAAATATGAAGAGAAAAAGATAAAGAAAAACCCCGAGGGCGTGAGCCCATCGGGGTTATAGTCTTACTCGCAGCAATCCGGCTACTATAGGTGCTCCATGCATCTAATCCTTGATAGTATGCTGACGTCCTTCAGCTTAGTCCATTCATCGCCATCCTAGCGGTGTCCTTGACCCTATCCTGGTCTGCTAACAATCCTCGTTAGCTCACTTCGCTTGTTCCCTGAGCGGTGTCCTTTACATCATCCTGATGATCAGTCCTTGCCTCGTCCAGAGGTGTCCATTTCCCATCCTTAGTAGCAACCATCCTAGTTACTATTGAGTCCGTTCAATGTCCAATTTGCTATCCATGCCGATTATTCATCCTGAACAACCGTATCTTCTTCCTGAAGATTACCTAATCCGTGGTAATTTCCTGTTCCGTGTCAGCATCCTTCCGACAAGATTCATATTACCGTATTGCAGATGTTCAGCAATATGGCGCAAACGTTTTTCTACATAAAAATTCGTTCATAAACTATACGTATCTTTATTAATCAGTACTTTAGGTTTGTGTTTCTGTATTTTTCCTAACTAAAAAGTTATATTTACTCACTTCCTTGTGAGAGATCTCGCACAAGGAAGTGAGAGTATGTCGTTATTTACCGACTGCTGTTCCTTCTCTTCTTGGGTCGGCAGCTCCTTGCAGCTGACCACGTTGCAGCAAGATTGCATGTAAACCTGAATTTAAATCACGGATATTAACTTCAAACCCCATTTGTTCCAGCTCGGCTTTTAGCGACTCCGCTGAGGTTCCTTGCTCTATGTCTAAGGTTCCAAATCGATTGAGTAGGTGTGGTTGATTTATCGCTTGCTGAATATCCATTCCCCATTGAGTGTGGGCAATGATCGCTTGAGCGACATAACCTATGATGCGACTGCCCCCCGGAGAACCGATTGCCATATAAGGTTTGTCATCTTGCATGATAATGGTCGGTGCCATTGAAGAACGAGGTCGTTTTCCTGGCTCTAATCGGTTAGCGATCGGCTTACCATCTTTGTGAGTTCGGAATGAGAAATCAGTCAGCTCGTTGTTGAGTAAGAAGCCGTTGGTCATTAAGCGTGAGCCAAAAGCATTTTCAATCGTGGTAGTGATTGAAACGATATTTCCTTGTTTATCAACGATATTAAAGTGGCTGGTAGAAGGCAGCTCAATAGACTCGTCGAGACTTTGGCGTTGCGCGTAGCTCCATGGAGGGTTTCCTGAGCTAACAGAGTCTAGCGCTTGACCTGGCTTGATGAGTTTGGCTCTTTGTTTCAGATACTCTGGATCGAGCAAGCCTTGAGTTGGCATTGGCACGAAGTCTTCGTCAGCCATGAACATGCCTCGGTCAGCAAACGCCAGTCGGGATGCGTCGGCGATAACCTGCCAGGATTTTGCGTCCTTGGCTCCCCAGGCTTTTAGGTCAAATTGTTCGGTGATTGCCAGTATTTGCCCAACCGTTAATGCACCAGAGCTTGGTGGTCCCATGCCACATACATCGTAGCTCTGATAGGCTAAACAAACAGGTTCGCGCTGCTTGATAGAGTAGGCATCAAAATCTTTTTGTGCCAGAACGCCAGGGTTACCTGCCGCTTTTTGCACGGTTTCGATAATGCTGGCAGCAATTGGCCCCTGATAGAAAGCAGTTGCTCCCTGTTTGGCAATCGCATCCAGAGTGGCGGCGTATTGCGGATTTTTCAGTAAGGTGCCGGCAGCTTTAGGCGAACCATCTGAGTTAAAAAAGTAAGCTTTCGTCGTCGCAAAACGGCTTAAGCGTTCTGCGTCTTTTTCAATCAGTGTTGCAAGGCGAGGGCTGATTTCAAAACCATTGTTTGCTACCTCTATAACAGGCGCAATCAGCTTAGACCATTCGAGTTGACCATACTTTTGGTGTGTATCCCACATCAGCTTGACTGTGCCAGGGGTGCCGACTGAGCGTCCCCCAACGACCGCATCATAAAACTTCAGAGGCTGACCATTTTCATCGTGGAATAATTGCGGTGTTGCATCCAGAGGGGCAGTCTCACGACCATCGTAGGTGGTTAGCTTTTTAGTGTTTGCGTCCCAATAAACCAGAAATGCACCGCCACCAATGCCAGAGGATTGGGGTTCAACTAATCCTAGCATCAGTTGTGTCGTCACCATGGCATCAATGGCATTACCACCCTGGGCAAGGATATCGGCGCCAGCTTGAGTGGCAAGAGGGTTGGCGGCGGTGACCATCCAATCTTTGGCGGTCACCAGCTGTTTCTGTTGTATGCCGCTACTCTGTTCCGGAGCGACGGAATCCGCGGCTTGATTCGCGAAGGTACTGGCTGACGTTAGTAGCAGGCAGGCGCTGAGGTATTTCATTTTCCACTGCATCTTATTCTCCTTGTTGTTATGCAGAGTTTAGATTGGCAGTGGAAGTCGAACAGGTCTAAAGGTTTGAGTCGATAATTTAACCTTGAATCAAAAATGAGTCGCGATACGAAGTTTACAGTATGTTGGCGAGTGCCATCGTTGACTGCCACAAAATACTTAAGCCGATAAAGCTAAAGACCACGCCACATAAACCGTCGATATAGACCGCTGCGGCTTTTACTTTACGTTGCATTCGCTGGGTCGATAGTGCCCAGGCGAGAAAAGAGAACCACACTAGTGATAGGCTCCATAGAATCACCAACGCGATACCTTTACCGCTTAGTGACATTCCTGCCGGGACCAGACTCGACATCAGGCTGACAAAAAACACCAATGCTTTAGGGTTAAGAATGTTAGTGGCAAAACCACGAGAAAAGGCCTGACGCTTGTTGCTGAGTAGTAAGCTGGTTGACTCAGATTCATCCGGGTTTGTTTTTGGCTGGCGGAGTGTCGTAATTGTTGCCTTCAGGGCTCCATAGCCGAGATAGGCTAGGTAACTGCCTCCGGCAAGTTGTAATAAGGCAAACAAGGTTGGTTGCTGGTGAACCAGATAACTAACGCCGGTCAGGCTTAGAATAGAGTGCAGCAAGATGCCACAAGAGAGGCCAAGTGCAATATAAAGACCCGTTTGGCGCCCATAGCGAGTTGCGTTTTGAACCACTAAAGCGAAGTCTGGGCCAGGACTCATTAAAGCGACAAAGTGAACGGCAGCAAGCGTCGTTAAGATGGTAAGTTCATTCATAGTTAAAGCTGGAAGTAATGGAACATACGCTTAGTGTGCCTGTAATCAACAGGCAAGGATTGTAAAAAACTGACACTAGTTAATTTGTGATGGTGGAACGCCAAAAGTGGCTTTGAACGCCTTGCTGAAATGAGCCTGATCATAGAAGCCGACTTGATGAGCCACTTCAGTACCGCTAACACCAGATTTAAGCAGTTTCATTCCTTGTTCCATTCGCAAGCGACTAAACCAGGCATAAGGAGTTAAACCAACCTTAGCTTTGAAATGGCGCTGAAACTGGGTGGGGCTGAGCTGACACAACTGTGAAAGTTGCTCCAGACGGACCGGCTGATCGAGATTCTCCATCAAATACTCTTTCAGGGTTGTCATCGATTGATTACCAAGAGGCACTGCCTGTTTCTGCTCAAGACTAGCGTAGTGACTAAACAGCCTTTCAAATCCTTCATAAGGTAAACAGTCTTTGGCCAGCTGACTGCGTCATCTTTAGCCAGTAACTGATGGAGTTGCGATAATGGCTGAAACACTTTTGGATCAGAAATGACCAGACTATCGAAGTGAACCAGGCTATTTGGTTGTTTTAGCTGGGCAAGGTCGCTTAGCCACTGGGGCTCAAGAGAAAACACACGAACCTGATAGCCGGAATCGAGAGTTGACTGGCCATCATGCAGTTCATCGGGAGGCATGATAACTAACTGCCCCTGACCGACATGGTGTTTCTCACCCTGATAGTGGAATTTTTGTTGTCCACCGGTGATAAGACCAATATGAAAATCAAGATGATAGTGGCGTGAAAAAGCGAACGACTGATAGTTCGCTTCGATCAGGCTTATCTCTTTATTTTGCGTAGTGTGGTAATTGACCTTATCCATAAATCAAAAAAGCTTGGTGATTATTTCACCAAGCTTATATCCAGTAGCTGAGATTGTCTTGTAAAAAACGATCAGTTGGCTTTGATTGCCTGCCTAGACTTTTTATTGGATTTGAGTCCATCAAAACTGAATACCACCAAGGCTCCCCAGATAAAGGCGAAGGTAATCGCTTTGTCTGCAGTGAAAGCTTCACCGTATACCAGTACCGCAAGCAGGAACATCAGACTCGGGCCGATATATTGGAAGAAGCCGAGTGTAGACAGCTTCAACCGTGTCGCCGCGCCGGTAAAACAAAGTAGTGGCAGGGTAGTGATGATGCCCGCTGAGATCAGCAGTATATTGAGATTCAGCGAATTCTCCATGATGTTGGATGTCGGCGTATCAGCAATCCACAACAGGTAGATTGCAGCCGCTGGTAATAACACTAAGGTTTCAATAAACAATCCAGTTTGCGCTTCGAGGCTGACCTTCTTACGCAATAGACCATAGAAACCAAAGCTCAGCGCTAACGCAATCGCGACAACAGGTATCGAACCAAACACAAATAGTTGCACCAGTACGCCACACGCAGCAAGAGCTACGGCAAACCATTGCAACTTACGTAACCGTTCACCAAGAAATAGCATTCCGAGCAAGACGTTTATCAATGGGTTGATGTAGTAACCGAGGCTGGCATCAAGCATATGATCGGCATTGACTGCCCAAATGAATATCAGCCAGTTTGCGCCAACCAGAATCGCGGTGGTCACCAGATAGAGTAACTTTTGCTTCGACTTAAGCACGTCACGGACGTTACGCCAGCGACGACCAAAATGTAATAAGGCAGCAAGCAGGAAGAATGACCACACCACGCGATGGCTAAGGATTTCAAGTGGAGAGACTTCTGCCAGAGCCTTGAAATAGATAGGGGCGATACCCCACATGGTGTATGCACCAATGGCGAGGAAGACACCCTGCTTGGCTCTTTGCTGTTCTTCTGGAGTCATTGACGTTACTCGTAATCAAGAAATTTACAAAATGAAACATGCAGTATACGAATGACTATCAAAATCACCTAACAATTTGCGGTTTTATTCGCCGTTAAACCCCACTACAATGTGCCCCTCGCGTTTGATGCGCCTATGCCCTGCAATTCTATTGAGATAATTCATGACCTCGACTCTTTTAGCCCAGCAACCTACTGCCGAACAGCCTACGCCTCAGAGCATCCTTGAAGATGTTTTTGGCTATCAGAGCTTTCGTGATGGCCAGCAAGAAGTGATCGATGCAGCGGTAGCAGGGCAAGACAGTCTGGTTATTATGCCGACTGGTGGTGGTAAATCTTTGTGTTACCAGATCCCGGCTTTGGTCCGTAGTGGATTAACACTGGTCATTTCTCCACTGATCTCATTAATGAAAGATCAGGTCGACCAGCTTAAAGCCAATGGTGTCGCGGCGGAATGCATCAACTCAACCATGCCGCGTGAAGAGTTGATCTCCGTCTACAATCGCATGAATTCAGGCGTGATTAAACTCGTCTATGTTTCGCCAGAGCGAGTGTTGATGCGAGATTTTATCGAGCGTCTGGAAGGTTTACCTTTATCTATGATTGCTGTCGATGAGGCGCACTGTATCTCTCAGTGGGGGCATGATTTCAGACCTGAATATGCTTCCCTCGGTCAGTTAAAGCAGTATTTCCCTCATGTACCAGTTATGGCGCTGACGGCCACAGCTGATGACGCAACCCGTTCAGACATTACTCAACGTTTACAACTGACGGAACCTCACGCTTATCTGGGTAGTTTTGACCGACCTAATATTCGTTACACTCTGGTGGAAAAGCATAAACCTATTTCTCAGGTGGTGCGTTTTCTTGAAGACCAGCGTGGTAACTGCGGAATCATCTATTGCGGTAGCCGTAAAAAGGTCGAAATGGTGACCGAAAAGTTGTGCAACAATGGTCTTCGCGCTGCGAGCTATCACGCTGGCTTAGATGCTGATGAGCGTGCTTATGTGCAAGATGCCTTTCAGCGTGACGATATCCAAATCGTGGTCGCGACAGTGGCCTTTGGTATGGGGATCAACAAACCCAATGTTCGCTTCGTCGTTCACTTTGATATCCCAAGAAACATTGAGTCCTACTATCAGGAAACGGGTCGTGCCGGGCGGGATGGTTTACCAGCAGAAGCTATGATGCTCTATGATCCGGCGGATATAAGCTGGCTTCGCCGTATGCTTGATGAAAAAGATGAAGGTCCGCAAAAACAGGTGGAAGCCCATAAGCTCAACGCGATGAGTGCTTTTGCAGAAGCGCAAACGTGTCGTCGTCAGGTCCTGCTGAACTATTTTGGTGAGTATCGTGACAAGCCTTGTGGTAACTGTGATATCTGTTTGGACCCACCTAAACACTTTGATGCCACAGAGCAGGCTCAGAAGGCATTATCATGTGTGTACCGCGTTAACCAAAGCTTTGGTATGGGTTATGTGGTAGAGGTCTTACGTGGTATGCAGAATATTCGTATCCGCGAAAATGGACACGATCAGCTATCTACTTATGGTCTCGGACGCGAAAACAGTCATGACTACTGGGTCAGTGTATTTCGTCAGCTTATCCATAAAGGCTTACTGTTCCAGAACATTACTCGTAACTCGACACTACAGTTGACCGAAGAGGCTCGTCCACTGCTACGCGGTGAGATGACCCTTGAGCTGGCTGTACCGCGTTTAGATACTGCGGCACGAGCGGCTAAGTCAGATAAATTATCGAGTAAGAACTACGATAAAAAGCTATTCGCTAAATTACGTAGATTGCGTAAAGCGATTGCTGATGAAGATGGTTTACCACCATACGTCGTCTTCAGTGATGCAACACTGATTGATATGGCAGAAATTCTTCCAACCTCTTACGGCGAGATGTTGGCTGTTAACGGGGTAGGCCAGCGTAAACTGGAAAAATATGCTGACCCATTCTTAGATCTAATTCAGGAGCACTTGACCAATCATGGCTGAGAACAAAGTCGTCACCCAACAACAAACGGAATTTGGCCTGCACTCCTATCAGGCGGAGGAGGGGCGCATTATCATTCGGGCTCCTCGTTTTGACTTCGATAGCTTCCCTGCTTTAGCTCAGCGTATGCTCGAATTGTTGTCTGCTAGTGTGGTTGAAAAACAGTGGGATGCCGATATTCATTCTTGGCTGATTGATTTTGAAGGCTGTCAGCTGTTTTTGAAATCAGAGCACTACAGTGAAAGTATGTGGTTAGAAGCTTTGTCGATTGATGACAGCAAAGAAGAACTCGACTTTCTCGCTTCACTATTTCAACGTGGTTTTTAAGCAAATAAACTACGCCAACGATTGCTTATAAACTCAAGCTTGCGGCGATAATTGGTTAATGTATAATCGCCCGCCGCGATATTGGTCACAAGCTCAATATCGATTTTTGTTTTATTACATTGTTGGTTAGGCGATTTCCGTGGCTCGGAAATGGTCGATTTGGGTTCCCTCACCCCCAAACCAAACTAAAAAGGTATCGCATGAGTAACTTTACCCCTGCGCAGCAGCGCAAAGCCCTTTTATTATTAGTTCTGTTCCATCTGGTCATCATTGCATCGAGCAATTACTTGGTTCAGCTACCTTTCACCGTCTTCGGTTTTCACACCACTTGGGGTGCTTTCACTTTCCCATTTATCTTTCTGGCAACTGACCTAACCGTACGTGTTTTTGGTGCTCAGCTGGCAAGAAAAATCATTTTCCTAGTGATGCTACCAGCTCTGGCTGTTTCTTACGCTCTATCTGTGTTGTTCTTTGAAGGTCAGTTTCAGGGGCTGTCACACCTCGGTGAATTCAACCTATTTGTTGCTCGTATTGCTATCGCTAGCTTTATGGCTTACTTACTCGGTCAAATTCTTGATGTGCATGTATTCAATCGTCTGCGTCAGATGAAGCAGTGGTGGATTGCACCAACCTGTTCGACTCTGTTTGGTAATGCGATTGATACGGTTGCCTTCTTTGCAATTGCTTTCTACCAGAGTCCTGATCCATTTATGGCTGAGCACTGGACTGAAATTGCGCTGGTGGACTACGGATTTAAACTGGTAATCAGTCTTGGCTTATTTGTTCCAATGTATGGCGTGCTGCTTAACTACCTAGTGAGAAAGCTCACCGCGGTTAACCCAGACTTCAAAGTCGTTGGCGCTAGCTAATCAGATTATCCGCTGAAAACCAAAAAAAGCCCGAGAGACAATGTCGCTCGGGCTTTTTTGTTTATTCGGCTATCAGTATTCGACAATCGATAGTGGCCAGCCAATATCACTTTGACGGTTAGCTTCAATCTCAAGCTCTGCAGCAGTAAGAGGGTTGGCTTTTAGCCACTCTGCTTTGATAGTGAGTGTTAACTTATCATCACTTGAACCAAAGGTGATGTTTGGCTCTAGTTCTGGGTTACGGCGATGAGTCAGCAGCACTGCTAAGCGCAATAGGCGTAATACGCGTTTCGCGCTGGTACCTGATAGTGCATGTTGCTCAGGCAGAGACGTAAGCTGCTCACGGTAACGACGAGCTAGTTCTCCAAGCAGGTGCTTCTGCGCGCGGGTATAGCCGGGTAAATCAAGCTGCTGAAGTAGGTAGGCACTGTGTTCACCACCTCTCTTAAAGTCGATGGTTAAACCGATTTCATGCAGTTTTGCTGCTGTCTCTAGTAAGACGGTAGCTTGTGCTTCCGCGATCCAGTCAGGCTGACATTCAGCCAGTAGCTTAGCGGCCATATCCGCCACTTGTTGACCATAGGCAATATCTAGCTGGTAGCGGCTCTGTACGCTAGAAATCGTGCGAGCACGAATATCATCCTGCTTGAGTTCATCAACCATTTCATACACCAGGCCTTCACGTAGTGCACCGCCAGCGAGTGTCATTGAATCGATTTCCAGCAACTCAAAGATGGCAATTAAGATTGATAGACCACTTGGGAACACTAACGCGCGTTCGAGTGTTAATCCTTCGATTTCCAGCTCTTCAAGGTGGTCGGCCATCATAGCTTGCTTTTGCAGACGCTTAAGTTTGGAGTGGGTAATGACTTCATCCATCCCTTGCGCCAGCATGATTTCCTGTAGCGCCTGAACAGTACCAGAGGCACCGACACACACATCCCAACCAATCTGGGTGTACTGCTGCAAAATCGGCTGTAGAGTCTCTTTTGCTGCTTGAATGGCGTTGTTGAAGTTACTTGCAGTTAGCTGACGATCTTTGAAGTGACTTTCCAGCCAGGTAACACAACCCATTTTAAGGCTAGTGAGTGCTTTCGCTTCAAAGCCTTCACCAATAATTAGTTCAGTACTGGCGCCGCCAATATCCACAACTAAACGGCGACCACTGCCCCCAGAAGTGTGGGCAACGCCTTTATAGATAGTTGCGGCTTCTTCTTCACCACAGATCACTTCGATTTTATGACCAAGGATCTGGTTGGCTTTTTCAAGAAAAACATCCACATTGGTGGCGGTTCGCAGGGTTGCGGTGCCGACAATGCGGATATTTTCTTTCTCGATATCCTGAAGTCGTTCGGCAAACAGGCTCAGGCAGTCCCATCCACGTTGCATGGCTTCCAGACTTAGCGCGTTGTTCTCGTCTAAGCCGGCCGCAAGGCGAACTTTGCGTTTGATTTTAGCCATAGTTTGAACGCTGCCATCAATGTGACGCACAACGAGCATATGAAAACTGTTCGACCCGAGGTCGATGGCTGCGTAAAGCGGAGATGAAACTGCTTGGCTCATAGACGACTTAAGAATCCTTTTGTTGACGTGGACGAGAGCGATGGTTCGAACGACGGTTTCCTGAACGTGAACCTCCAGTGTTCGTACGACGTTGTTGCTGCGGACGGTTTGAACGCATGCGAATAGGTGCTGGAAGATCTTGGATCAACGCACTTGGGTCGTAGTCTGAAACAGGAATCGTGTGCTCAATGTACTCTTCAATTGGCGGAAGGTTAATTGCGTAATCTTCACATGCGAAGCTGATTGAGTGACCACTTGCACCAGCACGGCCAGTACGGCCAATACGGTGAACGTAATCTTCACAGTCGTCAGGTAGGTCGAAGTTGAACACATGCGTTACCTGTGGGATATGCAGACCACGTGCAGCAACATCAGTTGCAACAAGTAAGTCAACTTCACCACGAGTAAATTGGTCTAGGATACGCTCGCGTTTCTTCTGAGGTACATCGCCAGTCAGCAAGCCAACACGGTGGCCGTCTGCCGCCAGGTGACCCCATACCGACTCACACTTATGCTTAGTGTTAGCAAAGATGATGGCACGATCTGGCCACTCTTCTTCAATAAGAGTCTGAAGTAGCGCCATTTTGTGTTCATTAGAAGGGTAGAACAGCTCTTCCTGAATTCGGTGACCTGTTTTCACTTCTGGTTCTACAACAACATGCTCAGGGTTGTGCATGTGCTCGAACGCCAGCTCTTGTACGCGGTAAGAGAGTGTTGCTGAGAACAGCATGTTCAAACGTTCTTTAGGTTCAGGCATACGACGGAACAAGAAACGAATGTCTTTAATGAAACCAAGATCAAACATACGGTCAGCTTCATCAAGTACAACCGCTTGAATGTGGTTAAGGTTAAATACCTTCTGCTTGTAGAAGTCGATAATACGGCCAGTAGTACCAATCAGTACATCTACCCCGTCTTCTAGCTTAGCAAGTTGCTTATCGTAGCTTTCACCGCCGTAAGCTAGCGCAGCTTTGATACCTGTGCTCGCAATCAGAGGTTCAGCATCGTTATAGATCTGAATCGCCAGCTCGCGAGTTGGTGCCATAATAATTGCACGTGGCTGGTTTGGCTTACGACCTTCATGCTCTGAAGTAGTCAGTAAGTGGTTAAAAGCAGCAGTCAGGAAGGCTAATGTCTTACCTGTACCCGTTTGGGCTTGACCTGCGATGTCTTGGCCGGTGAGCAGTACCGGCAACGCCAAGGCTTGGATAGGGGTACAAAATTCGAACCCTTTTTTCTCCAGACCTTCAGTAATTTGAGGGTGTAAACCCAAATCGGCGAACTTCTGCTCTGTGATATGCGTCTTTTTCATTGCTATAGAATATCAGCTTAAGCTTGCAATACGAAAGTAAATACATTCCAATAGGGCATCTAAATACTGGTTATCATCCAACCAGTTCCGAAAAAACACATTGGAGTGGAAGATGAGTGATAAGATTTTGCAGCTAACTGATGACGGTTTTGAAGCCGACGTAATTAACGCTGCAGGCCCAGTTCTTGTTGATTTTTGGGCAGAATGGTGTGGTCCATGTAAGATGATCGCGCCTATTTTGGACGAAATTGCGGACGAGTACGAAGGCAAACTCACTATCGGTAAACTAAATATCGACCAGAATGCAGGTACTCCACCTAAGTTTGGTATCCGTGGTATTCCAACGCTACTTCTGTTTAAAGATGGTAGCGTAGCAGCAACTAAAGTAGGTGCGCTGTCTAAAACTCAACTTAAAGAGTTCCTGGACGCAAACCTGTAATAGTTAGATAAGACCGTGCATCGAAAAGTGCACGGTTTTGTTTTTTGAAAACCAACAAAATCTAGACTAGGCTACTATTTAGTGCTAGTTTATCGCACGTTAATTAAACAAGTTTCTCTTCTTGGTCGATCCTGTGACCAAATCCATCTTAACCTAAAAAACAGATCCTTATTTTGACTAAACAAGTATCCACCACTATGAATCTAACAGAACTGAAGAACAGACCTGTGTCTGATCTTGTTAAACTTGGCGAAAGCTTGGGCTTAGAAAACCTGGCGCGTTTAAGAAAACAAGACATCATCTTCGCCATCCTTAAAGCTCACGCGAAAAGTGGTGAAGATATTTTTGGCGACGGGGTTCTGGAAATACTTCAAGACGGCTTTGGTTTCTTACGTAGTGCGGATAGTTCGTACTTAGCTGGCCCAGATGATATTTATGTATCTCCAAGCCAGATCCGCCGTTTTAACCTACGTACAGGTGACTCAATTGCCGGTAAGATTCGTCCACCAAAAGATGGTGAACGTTATTTTGCTCTACTAAAAGTCAATACAGTTAATGATGACAAGCCTGACAACGCGCGTAACAAGATTCTATTTGAAAACTTGACGCCACTACACGCAAACGAGCGTATGGTGATGGAGCGTGGTAACGGTTCGACAGAAGATATTACTGCTCGTGTACTAGACCTTGCTTCACCAATTGGTAAAGGTCAGCGTGGTCTAATCGTAGCACCACCTAAAGCTGGTAAAACAATGCTACTGCAAAACATTGCTCAGAGCATTGCTTATAACCACCCTGAGTGTGAGCTAATGGTTCTTCTTATCGACGAACGTCCAGAAGAAGTAACAGAGATGCAGCGCCTGGTTAAAGGTGAAGTAGTTGCATCGACGTTTGATGAGCCAGCATCTCGTCACGTACAAGTAGCTGAAATGGTTATTGAGAAAGCGAAGCGTCTTGTTGAACACAAGAAAGACGTCGTTATCCTGCTTGACTCAATCACTCGTCTGGCACGTGCTTACAACACAGTTGTTCCTTCATCAGGTAAAGTTCTTACTGGTGGTGTTGATGCTAACGCACTACACCGTCCGAAGCGCTTCTTTGGTGCTGCTCGTAACGTAGAAGAGGGCGGCAGCCTGACTATCCTGGCTACTGCTCTGGTTGATACTGGTTCTAAGATGGACGAAGTTATCTACGAAGAGTTCAAAGGTACAGGTAACATGGAAATCCACCTGAACCGTAAGATTGCAGAGAAGCGTGTTTTCCCAGCGATTGACTTCAACCGTTCAGGTACTCGTCGTGAAGAGCTTCTTACTAAGAATGAAGAGCTACAGAAGATGTGGATCCTGCGTAAGATTGTTCATCCAATGGGTGAAATCGATGCGATGGAATTCCTCATTGATAAGCTTGCGATGACCAAGACCAATGATGAGTTCTTTGACGCTATGCGCCGTCAGTAGAGCTTAACAGCATTTTATAAAACGCCACCGCTTTGTCGGTGGCGTTTTTGTTTGCATTATCTGCTGATAGTGAGCACAATGGGATGAATGTTAAAAGGAGGTTAACATGCAACAAGGAATGTTGTCGTCGGTACTCCTGTCTGTCTCGATACTACTTGGAGTTCCGACTGTTTCTGCGACTGAAATGCAGCCACAGAGCGTCGAGCAATGGCTTCAGGAGCCACAAGTGCATGATAAAGTTGCTGAGCTACTCTCTTTGGCGATTGAAGATGATATCGATGGCCTAAACTTTGCTCTGCAAAGACTTTCTCTCCCAGTGCAAGAAGTCTCTCGTTATCTTCTGCTCAAAAAAATCGAAGACCAGAATCTAATCATGACGCCTAAAATGGCACTCTTCGTTGAACAGCAAAAATCTATGGTGCCTACCTACCAACTCTTAGAAAGAGGAGATGGGTATGAGTTTACGGTGCCCGCTTTTAACTATCCTGCAATTGCTAATCGCCTGCTAAAACAGTGGCAGCAAGATCAGTCGACTCTGGCTTTTGTGTTAGATGCCGAACGAGGTGAGCTGAACCTCAAACAATGGCTACAAGGCAGTGAATATCAGGTGCAAACCCGAGAAGCCTTGTTAATCAGGGAGCTTGATAGCCTGTCTCCTGAAGCGGTAGTAGGGCTCTCGGAGCAATTGACTAAAGCGGCGGTTGTTAGTTGGCTTCCTTCTTCCGCGGTTATGGTTCGCCTTGCTCAAGTGAGTGAAGACCCAGAAGTCTATAAGTTACTCTGGTTGATGAAAGCTGATTTTAATAGCGAGGCCGAATTAGTCCGCTTAGCCAAGGTGGGTAATGAGTTTTCGTTAAACCAAGTGATTCAGGCGTCGCACAATCCTAGCCTGAAAGAGGCGGCGATAACCGAGCTGACAAAAGTTAGGCCGATGAGCCCTGAGGTTAAAGAGTTTCTTATCTCGCGTATGGCAATTTCAGATGATGCAAGGTTTATTGCTGGTGAACTTGCGAGGCAAGGGTACTCATCATGGCTAGAAGAGCTAGCCAGCACCAATCAGAAAGTGAACAGTCGAGCGATTTTAAGCGTTCTTGGCCAGTAACATTTCAACATATAACCACATAAAAAAGAGGGATCGGTCGATTCCTCTTTTTTGTTATACTGCCTGCAGATTAACCAGCCCATTAGTAGGCCTATGAGTTTTAAGGATTTACGCGATTTTATCGCCCATCTAGAGCAACAAGGGAAGTTGGTACGTATTTCCCATCCTGTTGACCCTGACTATGAAATGACAGAGATCAGTGATCGCACCCTCAGAGCAGGAGGTCCGGCGCTGCTATTTGAAAACCCTATTGGTTATGACATGCCAGTGCTGACCAACTTATTTGGTACGCCTGAACGTGTCGCAATCGGTATGGGACGTCAGGATGTCAAAGAGCTACGTGAAGTAGGCAAGCTGCTCGCGTACCTAAAAGAGCCTGAGCCACCGAAAGGCTTTAAAGATGCACTAGATAAGCTGCCTGTCTTCAAGCAAGTCCTTAACATGCCGGCGAAGCGCTTACGTAAAGCACCGTGTCAGGAAGTAGTCTGGCAGGGTGATGATGTCGATCTTGATAAAGTACCTGTAATGAGTTGCTGGCAGGGTGATGTAGCTCCGTTGCTAACCTGGGGCTTAACGGTCACTAAAGGTCCTAATAAGAAACGCCAAAACTTAGGTATCTACCGTCAGCAAAAAATAGCTAAGAATAAAATTATCATGCGCTGGCTTGCCCATCGCGGTGGTGCTCTAGACTTACGCGACTGGATGGAAACCAATCTGGGTAAACCTTTTCCTGTCTCTGTCGCTTTTGGTGCAGACCCTGCAACAATACTCGGAGCGGTAACGCCAGTACCAGATACGTTATCGGAATATGCTTTTGCTGGCTTACTTCGTGGTAAGAAAACTGAAGTGGTTAAATCTCTGAGTAATGATTTGGAAGTACCAGCGAGTGCTGAAATCGTTATGGAAGGCTACATTGACCCTAACGAGTTTGCCGATGAAGGTCCATATGGTGATCACACTGGCTACTATAACGAGAAAGAAAAGCACCACGTCTTTACCATTACCCATATCAGTATGCGTAAAGACCCAATTTATCACAGCACCTATACAGGTCGTCCGCCTGATGAACCAGCGGTTTTAGGTGTAGCCCTCAACGAAGTGTTTGTCCCAATCCTGCAAAAGCAGTTTCCAGAGATTGAGGACTTTTACTTACCGCCTGAAGGTTGTTCATATCGAATGGCTGTAGTCACGATGAAGAAGCAATATCCCGGACACGCCAAGCGCGTCATGATGGGAGTCTGGTCGTTCCTGCGTCAATTCATGTATACCAAATTTGTAATTGTCTGTGATGAACAGGTTAATGCCCGTGATTGGAACCAGGTCGTTGAAGCAATGACTCAGCATATGGAGCCGACACGTGACACGCTGTTTATAGACAATACACCGATAGACTCACTCGACTTCGCTTCACCTGTTGTTGGACTAGGCTCGAAAATGGGCTTAGACGCTACGATTAAGTGGTCAGCTGAACTCGAGGGTTCACGTAATAGTGACGCTAATTACCCGAGCCTGAACGAACAGTCGATTGCAGACTTTATTAGCAGCAACCCTGAAGTGGTCGACTTCTATATACCAGAGTCATCACATAATAACGGTTTTGCTATTGTTACTATGAACAAGAGCCGTGCTGGTCAGTCGATGGAGCTGGCACAAAAGGTAGAAGCTTTCCTATTAGAGCATGGCGAGCCTAAGTTCGTTGTGCTGTGCGACGACGACGTCAATGCCAGAGACTGGAACGATATCATTTGGGCGGTAACAACCCGTATGGATCCTGCTCGTGATACTAAGCAGGTAAAGCCAACGGAGAATGAGCTATCACGATTAGTTCTTGATGCGACCAATAAGGTTGAAGGTGAAGAAGTTGTTCGAGAATGGGGCACACCTATCAAGAAAGATCCGCAACTTGTGGCGAAAATCGATGCGTTCTGGGATAAGTTGGGTATTCTATGAACCACTCCGTCATTCTGCTTCCACAAAACATACAATTTGAAGTAGAAAATGGACAAACGGTGCTGGAAGCGGCGCTCAACAATAATATCCGCTTTCCCCATCGATGTCAGGTTGGCGCATGCGCAGCCTGTTTATGTCGTAAACTAGAAGGGACAGTCTCTTATCACCTGGAACCAATGCTCACAGAGAAAGAGCAACAACAGGGTTGGATATTTGCTTGCCAAGCCTTCGCAGAAAGTAGATTAGTGCTTACTTTTGAAGAGTAAGCTAGAGGAAGACCATGACTATTCAATGTAAAGTAAAGTCAATTCAGCCGTTGGCTTGCAATACTTACCAAATCTTATTACATCCAGAAAGCCCTGTTAGCTTTAAAGCTGGCCAATACCTGATGGTGGTGATGGGAGAGAAAGATAAACGCCCATTTTCAATCGCAAGTAGCCCTTGCCGTCACGAAGGTGAACTAGAACTGCATATTGGTGCTGCAGAGCACAACGCGTATGCTCATGAAGTCGTTGAAGCGATGAAGAACGCTTTGGAAAATGATGGCGAGATTACCATTGATGCGCCACATGGTGATGCTTGGATAAGAGAGCAGAGCGAGCGTCCAATTCTATTGATCGCTGGTGGCACTGGCTTTAGTTACGTTCGTTCTATCCTTGACCACTGCATCGCACAAAATAAGACCAACCCGATCCATCTATACTGGGGTGGGCGCGATGAACGTCAGCTTTATGCGCAACAAGAGCTAAAAGACATCGCTAGCAATAATAGTAACGTTCACTTCATTCCTGTTGTTGAAGAAGCACCTCAACAGTGGGATGGCAAAGTAGGTAACGTTCTTCAAGCGGTTGAGCAAGACTTCGATTCGCTTGCTGAGTACGACATCTATATTGCGGGTCGCTTTGAAATGGCTGGCGCTGCTCGTGAACAATTCACGTTAAATAAGCAGGCGAGCAGTGAAAACATGTTTGCTGATGCTTATGCATTTATCTAAAAGCCAATAAACACGGTTAAAAAGGGAGCGTTTTGCTCCCTTTTTGTATGCTTTTGCATACAAATTCAACGAACGGTCATTTTTTTCAATTTTATTTGAAAAAGGGGTTGCGCTTAAATCTC